>JAPSKJ010000049.1 GCA_031177735.1 Nocardioides sp. | reverse complement strand
GGCAGCGAGACCGCCGGTGCCCTGGGCATCAACGTGGCGGCCCTGCGCACCGCCCTGTTCGTCGGTCTCGCCGTCCTCGTCGGGGTGCTGGTGGCGGTGAGTGGCGGGATCGGCTTCGTCGGTCTGATCGTGCCCCACGCGGCTCGGTTGGTGGTCGGTGCACGCCACCGCGTGGTCCTGCCGGTCGCGGCCGTCGGCGGCGGCCTGTTCCTGCTCTGGGTCGACGTCGCGGCTCGGCTCGTCGTCAGGCCGCAGGAGATCCCCCTCGGCGTGGTGACGGGACTGGTCGGAGCACCGCTGTTCCTCCTGCTGATGGGCCGCGGCACCTACCGGTACGGCGGTGAGCAGTGAGCGCCCCCCAGGCCGCCGGTGCGGCGTTGCGGCTGAGCGGCGTGAGCGCCCGACTGGGCCACCGCGAGATCCTCCGCGACGTCGACCTGGAGGTCCCGGTCGGGTCTCGGGTCGGGATCGTCGGCGTGAACGGTGCCGGCAAGTCGACGCTGCTGCGCGTTCTGGCCGGCACGCTGGCGCCGAGCACCGGGACGGCGTACCTCGCCGGCGCCGACGGTCGGCTCCGGGCCACGCACGAGCTCACCTCGCGCGAGCGTGCCCTCCGGGTGGCGTTCGTGCCGCAGGAGGAGGTCGTCGCCGCCGACCTGCTGGTCGGGGAGATGGTGGCGCTCGGTCGGGTGCCTCGCACCAGGCCCTGGTCGTTCGGGGGAGACGGGGAGCGGGCGATCGTCGCCGACGCGCTCGGCGCCGTGGGACTGGCCGACTACATCGACCACCCCTGCGACCGGCTCTCCGGCGGGGAGCGCCGCCGCGTCGTGCTCGCCCGCGCGATCGCCCAGGGCTGTCCGATGATGCTGCTGGACGAGCCCACCAACCACCTCGACGTCTCCTGGCAGCTGCGGCTCCTGGACACCCTGGCCGCCCGGGCCGAGACCCTGGTGGCCACCATCCACGACCTCGACCTCGCGCTGCGCGCCTTCGACCTGCTCGCGGTCGTGGGCTGGCCGGACGGCACCGGCGGTGCGGGCGGGCCCGCCACGGTCGTCGCCTTCGGGACACCGATCGACGTGCTCAGCTCCGCCCACGTCGAGCTCCACTTCAACGTCGGCTCGGTGCAGGTGCCGCACCCGGAGCTCGACCAGCCGCACCTGCTGGTCCATCCGCGAAAGGACATCGCCGCCCCATGAGCACACCCACCCCTCGCACCCGCCGCCGATGGGTCGCCGGCCTCGGCGCGCTCGGCCTGGTCCTGCCCGTCCTCTCCGCGTGCGGCGGCCACGGCGCCGCGCAGGCCGGCGGGGCCGGCGGCGTCACCATCGAGAACTGCGGGGACCCGGTGACGGTCCGAGAACCGGTCGAGGAGCTCTACGCCTACGACGGCGGCATCGTCTCCATCGCGCTCGCCGCTGGGGCGCGCGAGCAGCTGGTCGCGGTCACCGGCGTCGAGGAGGAGCGTCCCCTGCTCGAGCTGGCCTTCCCCGACGACAGGGTCGGCGAGCTCAACGAGGTCGGCGACGGCTACCCGACCCTGGAGAACGTGCTCGCCGTCGACCCCGAAATGATGTTCGCCGGCTGGGGCTACGGCTTCAGCGAGGCGCGCAACCTCATGCCCGAGATGCTCCACGAGCACGGCATCGCGACGTACCTGCTCAGTGAGACCTGCCAGCAGGAGGACGGCGCCCGCGGCACGATGGACCCCTGGACCGCGCTGGAGACCGATCTCCGCAACATCGGCAGGCTCACCGGCCACCAGGAGACCGCCGAGGCGGTGGTCGCCGACATCGCGGAGCGCCGCGAGGCCCTCGAGGCAGCGCCGCAGGCGGAGGAGAAGCCGACCGCCTTCCTGTTCGACTCGGCGGGCGACGCGATCTTCACCTCGGGCCGGTTCGGAGGGCCGCAGGCGATCTTCGACACCGCCGGGATCGCCAACGCCACCGCCGACGTCGACGACACCTGGACCGAGGTCGGCTGGGAGCGGCTCGCGGCGTCGGACCCCGACATCATCTACTTCGTCGAGTATCCCGGCATGACCTACGAGCAGAAGGTGAAGGCGCTCGAGGCGCACCCGGCCTCGCGCAACCTCACCGCGGTCAAGGAGAAGCGCTACGTCAACCTGCCGTACTCGATGTGGGTCTCCAGCCCGCTCAACATCGACGCCGCGGAGTGGGTGCGCCGGGCCGCCGAGCACTGGGGCCTCCTCCCGGAGAGCGGGCTGCGCTCCGACCTCGACCTCACCAGGCTGGGCGAGGCGCTGCCCGGCAACGACTGGCTGCGCTGACCCGCGCGGGCGGCCGCTGCCCCATCCGGCAGGTCCTCGCTCCGCTCACAGGCGCAGCACCCTCCCGGCGACCACCAGGTGCACCTCGTCGCACGCCTGGGCCATGCGCTGGTTGACCAGGCCCAGCAGGTCGCGGAACAGCCGACCGGACCTGTGCTCGGGGACCACCCCGAGACCGACCTCGTTGGTCACCAGGACCACCTCGTCGCGCGTCTCGAGCACGGCCGCGGCCGTGTCGACCAGGCCGGAGACCACCACCGTGACCTCCTCGCTCGATGCCTCCCACAGCCCGCGCGCGTCGAGGACGCCGGTCAGCCAGGTGCCGAGGCAGTCCACGATCACCGGGCCTGGCGTGGCGAGCGCGACCGGGAGGTCGGTGGTCTCCAGCGTCACCCAGTCGGCGGGGCGCCGAGCGCGGTGGGCGGCGATGCGGGCGGCCCAGTCGGCGTCGTCGGCCGCGGGGCCGGGCGCGACGTAGGTCGCCGGGCCGGCACCGAGCAGCGACTCGGCGTGCCGCGACTTGCCCGACCGGACCCCGCCCGTCACCAGCACCTTCACAGCAGCTCCTCGACCCAGGCCACGGCATCGGCCACGTCGCGCACCGCCGGCGGGCCCACCGGACCCGGCGGACGGCGTACCACGACGACGGCGACGCCGAGCTCGGCCGCGGCCTCCATCTTCGGCCAGGTGTAGGTGCCGCCGGAGTCCTTGGTGACGAGCACGTCGCGGGCGTGGGTCCGCATCAGGTCGAGCTCGCCGGCGCGGGTGTACGGGCCCCGGCTCGTGACGAGGTGCCAGGCGGGCGGCAGGGTCAGCTCGGGGACGTCGACCACGCGGGCCAGCACGGGATGGTGCTCGAGAGCAGGGAGGAATCGGCCGAGCTCCTGCCGGCCGACGGTGAGGAAGGGCCGCGCACCGAGCGTGCTCGCCAGGGCCGCCGCCTCCTCGTGCGTGTCCACGTAGTGCCAGGCGGGATCCGCGTCCCACCCGGGGCGCTCGAGCCGCAGCAGCGGGACACCCTCGAGCTGGCAGGCGGCCGCGGCGTTGACGCTCATCCCGAGCGCGAACGGGTGCGTGGCGTCGACGACCGCGTCGTAGTCGGCCAACGCGGCCCGGAGGCCCTCGACGCCTCCGAAGCCGCCGATGCGCACCGCACCGACCGGCAGCCGTGGCTCGGCGACGCGGCCGGCCAGCGAGCTGGTCACGTCGATGCCGTCGGCGACCAGGCGGGCCGCGAGGTCACGCGCCTCGCTGGTCCCGCCCAGCAGCAGCAGCCTCATCCGGCACCCCCGGGCGGCAGGGTCGGGAGGCCGGCCGGCGCGCCGCCGCGGACGAGGTCCAGCAACGCCGCGACGTCGAGGTGCTCCTCGACCAGGTCGCCCAGCCGGTCGATCCGGGCCTCGCGCGCGGCGGCGAAGCTGACCCCGGACGGCTGCCGGCCGAGCAGCTCGGCCAGCAGGGCACCGCGCAGGGCGTCGGTCTCGAGGCTGCCGTGCCACATGGTGCCGAGCACGTTGCCGGCGCGCGCACCACCGAGGAAGGCCTCGCCGCCGTCCCGGCTGATCCGGCCGTGGTGGATCTCGTAGCCGGCGGCCGGCACGCCCAGGGCGGTGCCGGTCGGCAGGCGGAGCACCTTGTCGGGGGCGAAGTCGGTGCGCACGTCGAGCAGCCCGAGCCCGTCGACCACCGCGCCGGCCGGACCCTCGACGCCGCCGGGGTCGGCGATCGTCCGGCCGAGCATCTGGAAGCCGCCGCAGATGCCGAGCACCGGCCGCCCACGGCGCGCGTGCTCGACGATCGCCGTGTCCAGGCCGCGCGAGCGCAGCCAGGCCAGGTCGCTGATCGTCGCGCGGGTGCCGGGCAGCACGACGAGGTCGGCACCGGCGACGTCGCGCGGGTCCGCCACGAAGACGACGTCGAGATCGGGCTCGAGGCCGAGCGCGTCGACGTCGGTGAAGTTGCTGATCCGGGGCAGCCGCACGACGGCGACCCGGTGGGCCGCCTGCGTCCGGGTCCGCCGCCCGTCGAGATCCAGGGCGTCCTCGGAGTCCAGCCACAGGGTCGGGTCCCACGGCAGCACGCCGAAGACCCGGCGACCGGTGAGGCGCTCGATGGCGTCCAGCCCGGGGGAGAGCAGAGCCTGCTCGCCGCGGAACTTGTTGACCACGAAACCGGCCACGAGCGCCTGGTCGGCCGGCTCGAGCAGCGCGACCGTGCCGTAGAGCGCCGCGAACAGCCCGCCCCGGTCGATGTCACCGACGACGACCGTGGGGAGGCTCGCATGCCGAGCCAGCCCCATGTTGACGTAGTCGCCGGCCCGCAGGTTGATCTCCGCGGGGCTGCCGGCACCCTCGGCGACGACCACCTCGAAGCGTGAGGCGAGGTCGTCGTGGGCCGCATGCGCCGCCTGGGCGAGGTGGCGCCGGCCCGCCTCCCAGTCGGTGGAGGAGACCTCACCGGCCGGATGTCCCATCAGGACCACGTGGCTGCGCCGGTCGCTGCCCGGCTTGAGCAGGACGGGGTTCATCGCCGGCTCGGGCGCGACCCCGGCGGCCAGCGCCTGGACCCACTGGGCGCGACCGATCTCGGCGGTCGTCCCGTCCGGGGCCTGGCACACCATCGAGTTGTTCGACATGTTCTGCGCCTTGTAGGGCGCCACCCGCAGCCCCCGCCGCGCGAAGGCGCGGCACAGCCCGGTCGTCACGACGCTCTTGCCGGCGTCGGAGGTGGTGCCGGCGACCAGCAGGCCGCTCATCCGGGGGCCCGCAGCAGGTAGACGTCCATCACCCAGCCGGCGGCCGCCTTCGCGCGGTCGCGGGCGGCGCGGAGGTCGGCCCGCACGTCGCCGACCCGGCCGGAGAGAAGCTCCTCGGAGTCGGTGCCGAGGTTGGCGCCCCACCAGATCGACCAGTCCTCCACGCCGGCCCGGTCGAGCGCTGCGTCCAGGCTGCCGGTGAGCATCACGCACACGTTGGTCTGCCCCGCGGCGAGGTCGTCGGCCAGCCGGCGTGCGGTGGTGAGGTGCACCGGCTGACCGACCGGGTGCAGCACCACCCGGTGCCGGGCGGCCAGCAGCTGCGGAGCGCTGATGCCGGGCAGGACGTCGTAGTCGATCGGCAGCCGCTCGGCGAGCCGGTCGACGATCCGGATGGTCGAGTCGTAGAGCGACGGGTCGCCCCACACCAGGAAGCCGGCGGTGCCGGCCCGCTCGCGCAGCACCCGTTCGTACGCCGCGACCCGCGCCTCGTGCCAGTCCTGCACCGCCCGCCGGTAGTCGAGCGGGTCCCGGTCGCGCTCGGGGTCGCGCACCGTGACCACCTCGACGCCGTGCGCGTCGGCGATCGCCCGACGGGCGGCGAGCAGACCGTCGTCGTCGTGCTTCTCGGCCGCCAGCACGTAGTCGCACTCCCGCAGCGCCGCGGCCACCTCGGGTGTGACGTGCTGCGGGCCCATGCCCACGCCGAGCACGCGCACCCTCATCGGCACGCTCACTCCCGGTCCTCGAGGTCGCCCTCGACCTCGAGGTAGACCTGCTGCATCGCGGCGAGGGTGTCGGCGTCGGGCTCGGCCCACAGGCCCCGGTCGGCGGCCTCGTGGAGCCGCTCGACGATGCCGCGCAGCGCCCAGGGGTTCGAGCGGCGCAGGAACTCCTGGTTGGTCGGGTCGAGCACGTACTCCTGAGCGAGCTTCTCGTACATCCAGTCGTGCACGACGCCGGCGGTGGCGTCGAAGCCGAACAGGTAGTCGACGGTCGCGGCGAGCTCGAAGGCGCCCTTGTAGCCGTGGCGCTGCATCGCGGCGATCCAGCGGGGGTTGACCACGCGGGCGCGGAAGACACGGGCGGTCTCCTCGGCCAGCGTGCGGGTGCGCACGGCGTCGGGGCTGGTCGAGTCGCCGACGTAGGCCTTGGGATCGGCACCGGTCAGCGCACGCACGGTGGCGACCATGCCGCCGTGGTACTGGAAGTAGTCGTCGGAGTCGGCGATGTCGTGCTCGGCCGAGTCGACGTTCTTCGCCGCCACCTTGATCCGTCGGTAGTTGGCGCGCATGTCGTCGGCGGCCGGCGCACCGTCGAGGTCGCGGCCGTAGGCGAACCCGCCCCACGCGGTGTAGACCTCGGCCAGGTCGTCGTCGCCGCGCCAGGAGCCGGACTCGATGGCCTGCAGGATGCCGGCGCCGTAGGACCCGGGCTTGGAGCCGAAGATCCGGGTGGTCGCGCGGCGGAGGTCGCCGTGCTCGTCCAGGTCGGCCCGGGCGTGGGCGCGCACGAAGTTGACCTCGTCCGGCTCGTCGAGGTCGGCCACCATCCGCACCGCGTCGTCGAGCATGCCGAGGACGTGCGGGAAGGCGTCGCGGAAGAAGCCGGAGATGCGGACCGTGACGTCGATGCGGGGCCGGCCGAGCTCCTCCAGGGGGATCACGACCAGCTCCCGGACCCGGCGCGACTCGGCGTCCCACTCGGGGCGCACCCCGAGCAGGGCGAGCACCTCGGCGACGTCGTCGCCGGAGGTGCGCATCGCGCTGGTGCCCCACACCGAGAGACCGACCGAGGTGGGGTAGTCGCCGGTCTCGTCGAGGTACTTCTGGATCAGGGAGTCCGCCATCGCCTGCCCGGTCTGCCACGCCAACCGGGAGGGCACCGCGCGGGGATCGACGGTGTAGAAGTTGCGGCCGGTGGGCAGCACGTTGACCAGCCCCCGCAGCGGGGAGCCCGACGGACCGGCCGGCACGAAGCCTCCGGCGAGGGCGTGGAGCACGGCGTCGAGCTCGTCGGTGGTGCGCGCCAGCCGGGGCACGACCTGCTCGGCGGCGAACCTGAGCACCTGCTGGACCTCCGGCGCGTCGTGGAGGGTGGCCGCGACCGCCGGGTCCCAGTGCGCCGCCTCCATCGCCTCGACCAGTGCGCGCGCCCGCGCCTCGGCCTCGTCGACCGCCTGCCGGTCGGCTCCGTCCTTGAGGCCGAGCGCCGCGCGCAGTCCGGGCACGGCGTTGCCGACGCCTCCCCACACCTGGGCGGCGCGCAGGATCGACAGCACCAGGTTGACGCGCGCCTCCCCGGTCGGGGCGGCGCCGAGCACGTGCAGCCCGTCGCGGATCTGGGCGTCCTTGATCTCGCACAGCCAGCCGTCGACGTGGAGGAGGAAGTCGTCGAACTCCTCATCGCCCGGCCGCTCCTCCAGGCCGAGGTCGCGGTGCAGCTGGGCGGCGTGCATCAGCTGCCAGATCTCGCCGCGGATCGCCGGCAGCTTGGCCGGGTCCATCGCCGAGATCTTGTCGTACTCCTCGAGCAGCCCCTCCAGGCGGGCGATGTCGCCGTAGGACTCCGCCCGGGCCATCGGCGGCACCAGGTGGTCGATGATCGTGGCGTGCGCGCGGCGCTTGGCCTGCGCACCCTCGCCGGGGTCGTTGACCAGGAACGGGTAGACCAGCGGCAGGTCGGCGATGGCGGCGTCGGGCCCGCAGGCGGGGGAGAGGGCCGCGTTCTTGCCCGGCAGCCACTCCATCGAGCCGTGCTTGCCCAGGTGCACCACCGCGTGCGCGCCGAACCCGCCGGCCTCGGTGCTGGCGCGCAGCCAGCGGTAGGCCGCGAGGTAGTGGTGGCTGGGGGCGAGGTCGGGGTCGTGATAGATCGCCACGGGGTTCTCGCCGAAGCCACGTGGGGGCTGGATCAGGATCACCACGTTGCCGGCCTGCAGCGTGGCCAGCACGATCTCGTCGTCGTCGTTGACGAAGAGCCGGCCGGGCGACTCACCCCAGGCCTCGACCATCGCCTCGCGCAGCGGCGTCGGCAGGTCGGCCGTCCAGGCGTCGTACGCCGCCTTGCTGATCCGCGCGTGGGCGTCGGTGAGCTGCGCGTTGGTCAGCCACTCCTCGTCCTGCCCGCCGGCGGCGATGAGCGCGTGGATCAGCGCGTCACCGGCGCGCGTGTCGCCCTCACCGTCGGCGAGGTCGAGCAGCGGGAGGACAGGGTTGTCGGTGCCGAGGTCGTAGCCCTCCTCGCGCATCCGCCGCAGCAGCCGGATCGCGGAGACGGGGGTGTCGAGGCCGACGGCGTTGCCGATCCGGGCGTGCTTGGTGGGGTAGGCGCTCAGCATCAGCGCGATCCGCTTGTCCGCGTTCGGCACGCGACGCAGGACCGCGTGGTTGACCGCGAGCCCGGCGACGCGGGCGCACCGCTCCGGGTCGGCGACGTAACGGGGCAGCCCGGCCGGATCGTCGGGGTCGATCTCCTTGAACGAGAACGGCACGGTGATGATGCGTCCGTCGAACTCCGGGATCGCGATCTGGCTGGCGTAGTCCAGCGGGCTGATGCCGTCGTCGGACGCCTCCCACTCCGCGCGGCTCGTGGTCAGGCACAACCCTTGGAGCACCGGGATGTCGAGGGCGGCCATCCGCTCCACGTCCCACGCCTCGTCGTCCCCGCCGGCGCTCGCGGTCGCCGGGGCGCTGCCGCCGGCCGCGAGGACGGTCACGACGAGCGCGTCGAGCGTGCCGAGCGCCTCGAAGAGGTCGTCGGGCGCCGAGCGCAGGGAGCCGGCGAAGATCGGTACGCCGACGGCGCGGCCGGTCGCGTCGATCGCATCGGCCAGCGCGTGGGCGAAGGCGCTGTTGCCACTGGCCTCGTGCGCGCGGTAGTAGAGCACCCCGACCCGCGGCAGTGCCTCGTCCTGGCCGTCGCGCGGCGCGGGCCGGTCGGCGTAGCCCCAGGCCGGGATCACCGCCGGCGGCTCGAACCCCTCGCCGGTGAGCAGCACGGTGTCGGACAAGAAGGCGTGCAGCTGGGCGAGGTTGCCCGGGCCGCCCTCGGCGAGGTAGCGGTGCGCCTGCGCCGCGACCCCCATCGGCACGGTGGAGAGCTCCATCAGCTCGGCGCTCGGCTGCTGCTCACCGCCCAGGACGACCAGCGGTGTGCCCTCGTCCCGCACCGCCGACAGCCCCGGCCACAGGTCGTGCGGCGAGCCGAGGAGACGCACGACGACGAGGTCGGCGCCGGCGACGGTGGCCGCGAGCTCGGCATCGCCGGTGCGGCCCGGGTTGGCCCACGCGTAGTCGGCGCCGCTGGCGCGGGCCGACAGCAGGTCGGTGTCGGATGTGGAGAGCAGGGCAATGCGGGTAGGCGCGGCCATGGCCGGGACTCCTCCTCCGGGGTTCTCGCCCCGTCAATCGGTCGGATCGACCCGTGGCCAGTGTCTGGCTGCACCCTCCCGGAGGCGGGTGTCACAGTGGCGGAACCGCCCCGGACTCTCACCGGGTTCCTGCACCACGAGCGTGAGCGCAGCCTACGGGAGCCGGCGCGCGTCGGCGCCGGGCCCCCGGCGAGGCGGCCCGGCGCCCGGCTGCGAGGCGAGCGAGCGGCCTGCGCCGCGATCAGCCGGCGGCCCTGGTCACCAGCTCCACCAGCTTCGCCTCGACCTCGGCGGTGATCGCGGTGACGGCGTACGCCGTCGGCCACATCACGCCGTCGTCCAGGGCCGCGACCTCGTTGAAGCCGACCTCCGCGTAGCGCACCTTGAACTTCGAGGCGCCCTTGAAGAAGAGCACCACCTGGCCGTCCTTGGCGTAGGCCGGCATGCCGTACCACGTCCTCGGCTGCAGGTGGGGAGCGTGCTCGGTGACGATCGCGTGCAGTCGCTCGGCGATGCGCCGGTCCTCCTCGGGCAGCTGCGCGATCTTGTCGACCGCGTCCTTCGCGTCGGCCGCAGCCTTCCTCTCGCTGGTGCCCCGCCGCTTGGCGGTGCGGAGCTCGGCGGCGCGCTCCTTCATCGCCGCGCGCTCGTCCTCGGTGAACCCGTCCTGTGCCGTCGCCATCGGATCGTCCTTCCTCGTGTCTGCTGATCTGGCGAACTCGACCCTAGGAACGCCGGCGGGTGGGCGCTTCTCCATTCCTGACCGATCCCGCCGGACGGTCCGGCGCGTGGCGCGCGGGCATGCCGAGCCCGTTGGTGGATAACGGGCGCTGCGTGACGACCGCCCAGACGATGACCTTCGACCGCCTCCAGATCAGCTACGACGACCGAGTGCTCCGGCCGCGACCGTGGACCGCGGAGCAGTCCCGGTGGGCGGCGGAGCTGATGGCGACCGCGCCGCCCGGCCCGGTGCTCGAGCTGTGCGCCGGCGCCGGTCAGATCGGCCTGCTGGCGATCGCCCTGGCACCTCGGCACCTGGTGTGCGTCGACCTCTCACCGGTCGCGTGTGCCTATGCCCGCCGCAACGCCGAGGCGGCCGGCCTCGGCGGGCTGGTGGAGGTGCGTGAGGGTGCGGTCGACGACGCGGTGGCGGCCGGGGAGCGGTTCGCCCTCGTCATCGCCGACCCGCCGTGGGTGCCGAGCCCGGAGACCGGCCGCTACCCCGAGGACCCGCTGCTGGCCATCGACGGCGGTGTCGACGGCCTCCGTACGGCACGTGCCTGCCTCCGGGTTGCGCAGCGGCACCTGCTCCCGGGCGGCGAGGTGCTCCTGCAGGTCGGCACCCGCACGCAGCTCGACCGGCTCGCCGCCGATGCGGGGCGCCTGGCGCTGCGCGAGGTGCGCGACGGCGAGCGAGGGGTGCTGGCCCGGTTCGGGACCGCGTGAGCGCCGCCGGCGCCCGCCTGGTTCTCGCGGGCAGCCGGGCAGGCCAGGTCAGCCGCGCACGACCGGGTTGACGAGCGTGCCGACCCCGGGGATCCGGCACTCCGCCACGTCGCCGGGGCGCACGTGGATCGCCCCCGGAGTGCCGGGGGAGATGATGTCGCCGGGCTGGAGCGGCATCACCGCGCTGTGGAAGCTGACGAGGAACGCCGGTGAGAAGCGCATCCGCGCCACCGTGTTGGTCCGCGTCTCACTGCCGTTGACCACGGTGGACACCTCGATGTCCGCGAGGCTCCCGGCGGCGGCTATCGCCTCCTCCAACGGCACGATCTCCGGCCCGAAGGAGAAGAAGCCGGGGAAGTTCTTCGACCGGGTCAGGAAGCGCGGGTTGCGCTGCAGGATGTCCTCGGCGGTCTGGTCGAGCACCGGCACCACGCCGAGCACGTGGTCGAGGGCCTCCTCCTCCGAGACGTTGCGGCAGTGGGAGCCGATGACCAGCCCCATCTCCGCCTCGCTGGTCGTCCGCTCGCTCTGCGGAGGCAGCGGGATGGGGTCGCCGGGGCCGATGACGGTGTGGTCGCCCTTGATGAACGAGGCCGGCTCCTCGGGCACGGCCTCGGACAGGTCGCTGGCGTGGTCGACGTAGTTGAGCCCGATGCCCCAGATCAGCCGGGGGTGGCGGTACGGCGGTGCGAACCGCACGTCCTCCCGTGCTCGGAACAGTCCGGCGGGTGCCTCGCCGGTCGCCGCGATCAGGTCGCGGACCCGTCCGCCCCGGATGAGGGACAGCAGGTCGCCGTCGGCCCAGTCGGCGACGGCTGCGGCGGGTGCGACGCCCCGGTCGGGGTCGACGACCGCGGCGACCTCGCGACCACGGTCGAGAATGGTGGCCAAGCGCATGGAGAGCTCCTCGAAGGACGGGTGCGGGATGTTCAGTGGTGGCGGATCAGGCCGCCGTCGCAGCGCACCTGCTCACCGGTGACGTAGGACGCGGGCGCGCTGGCGAGGAACACCGCGACGGCGGCGAACTCCTCGGGGCGGCCGTACCGGCCGGCCGGGATGGTGGCCTGGGAGGTCCGGCGCGCCTCCTCGACCGTGACGCCGTTGCGAGCCGCCGCGGCCTGGTCGAGCTGGGCGACGCGGTCGGTCTGGATCCGGCCGGGCAGCACCATGTTGACGGTGACGCCGCGGTCGGCGACCTCCCCGGCGAGGGTCTTCAGGTAGCCGGCGAGGGCGGCCCGCCCGACGTTGGACCCGGTGAGGTGGGGGAGCGGCTGCTGCACCCCGGACGAGCCGACCGCGATGATGCGGCCCCAGCCGCGGGCGGTCATGGCGGGGAGCACCCGCTGCACGAAGGCGACGTGCGGCCGCACCAGCAGGTCGACGGCGCGGCCGAGGTCGGTGTCGGCGAAGTCGCCGGCCGGACCGGGGGGCGGGCCGCCGCCGTTGAGCACCAGGACCTCCGCCGGGCCGAACGCCTGCTCCGCCGCCGACACGACCCGCTCGGCGGCGTCGGGATCGGTGATGTCGGCCGTGACCGCGACGGCCGTCGGCAGCGAGGCCGCGACCTGGTCGGCGCGCTCGGCGTCCCTGCCGACGACGACCACCCGGGCTCCCTCATCGGCGAGCCCGCGTGCGATGGCCGCGCCGATGCCGCCGGTCGAGCCCAGCACGATCGCCGTGCGGCCGGTCAGTCCGAGGTCCATGTCAGCTCCTCTCCTCGTGTCTCTGGTGTC
>JAPSKJ010000471.1 GCA_031177735.1 Nocardioides sp. | reverse complement strand
AGCAGGCCCGCGAGGAGCTCATCGAGGTGGTCCGGCGTCTCGAGGCCGGGGGCACCACGCTCGAGGAGTCGCTCGCCCTGTGGGAGCGCGGCGAGAGGCTCGCCACGATCTGCCAGGAGTGGCTCGAGGGAGCACGCAAGCGGCTCGACGCCGCCGCGGGTCAGGAGCCCGGGGAGTAGGCCGCGGTGGTGAGCGACTCGGCCAGCGCGCGCAGGTCCTCGACCGGCGCAGAGCCGTAGACCAGCAGGACCTCGTCACCCAGCTCGGCGGCGTACGCGTGGTCGCCCTTCTCGTCGGACCACGTCGTCCAGGTCTGCGCGATCGGGCTGTCGAGGGAGACCTCGTCGCCGGGCTCGGCGCCCTCGTCGACGTAGGTCTCGACGAGCTCGTCGGTCGAGGCGTCCTCCTGCCGCACACCGGCGAACTTCCCGTCGTCGGTGAGCATGCCGAGGCCCCACGACGGCTCGTCGCCGGCCGTCGGATGCACGCTGGTGGCGGTCCAGCCGGCGGGCAGGCTGGCGGGATAGGCCACGGTCAGGCCGGCGCCCTGCATCAGGGTGACCGCCTCCAGGTAGTCGACCGGCTCCGGTGACATCTCGGGCGTGTCGCGGGTGGCGTTCTGCGCCAGCCAGTAGCCCACCACGGCTACGACCGTGACGACCATCGCGGCGATCAGACCGCCGAACGTCCGCGGGTAGCGCTTGGCTCCCCGGGTGGGCGGCGCGGGCTGGGTCTGGGTCACCCCTCCAGTGTCCCAGCCGGCGTCCAGCAGAACCGAACCGGCGCCGCCCATCCCGCATCTGCGGACAACACGGTCGACATCGCTCCGCAGGTGCGGCACCATGCCCGTGTGATGATCTACCGGATCGCGGAGGCAGCCGAGCTGCTCGGCGTCAGCGACGACACGGTGCGCCGCTGGATCGACGCCGGGCGACTGGCCAGTGAGACCCGCGACGGCCGCGCGGTGGTGCCCGGCCCTGCGCTCGCCCGGCTCGCCCAGGAGCTCGCCGACGACCCGGACCGCGAGGCCACCCGAGCCTCCGCGGTGAGCGCCCGCAACCGGCTGCCCGGCATCGTCACCCGCGTCGTCAAGGACACCGTGATGGCACAGGTCGAGATGGTGTGCGGTCCCCACCGGATGGTGTCGCTGATGAGCGCGGAGGCCGCCGACGAGCTCGGCCTCGAGCCCGGCGTGCGGGCGATCGCCTCGGTCAAGGCCACCAACGTCGTCGTGGAGCGCCCGTGAGGCGCGCCGCGGCCATGGGGGTCGCGCTCGCCCTCGGCACCCTCACCGCCTGCACCGGCGCCGCCGAGGGCGACGGCGGCAGCCGCTCGATCACCGTCTTCGCGGCCTCGAGCCTCACCACGCCGTTCGAACGGCTGGGCGAGGAGTTCGAGGCCGCCCACGAGGGCGTCGACGTGATCTTCTCCTTCGGCGGCTCGGGCGATCTGCGTGACCAGATCGAGGCGGGCGCGCCGGCCGACGTGTTCGCCTCCGCCGACACCCTGTCGATGGACCCGTTGGTCGCTCAGGCCCTGGTCGGCGAGCCGGAGATCTTCGCCGAGAACGCCCTCGCCCTGGCCGTCCCGCCGGACAACCCCGCCGCAATCACCGATCTGGCCGACCTCACCGAGCCAGGGATCAAGCTCGTCGTGTGCGCGCCGTCGGTGCCGTGCGGCAGCCTGACCGAGCACTGGGCGACCACGGAGGGCATCGACCTGCGCCCGGTCAGCGAGGAGCAGGCGGTCACCGACGTGCTGGGCAAGCTCCTCAGCGGCGAGGCCGACGCCGGCTTCGTCTACGTCTCCGACGTCCTCACCGCAGGGGCGGACCGGCTCACCCCCGTCGCGATCTCGGCCGTCGCCCGCACCCGCTACCCGATCGCGACCGTGGCCGAGTCCGACGAGCCCGACCTCGCCCGCGCCTTCGCCGACTTCGTGCTCGGTGAGGCCGGCTCGCAGGCACTTCGCGACGCGCACTTCGACCTGCCGAGCCCGAGTCCGACCGGCCAGCCGAGCCCGACCGGCCGACCCGGCCAGTGAGCGCCCCGCCGCGGATCGGGCTGCCCGCCTGGCTGCTCGTGCCGGCGGCGGTCGGTGCCGCCTTCGTGCTGGTGCCGCTGGTCGCGCTGCTCACCCGCGTCGACTGGGCCGGCTTCCCGGCGC
>JAPSKJ010000470.1 GCA_031177735.1 Nocardioides sp. | reverse complement strand
GCCTCGATCTCGAGGCGATCGGCGAAGCCGGTGAGCTTGACCCGCTCACCGTCGGGCAGGTCGACGACCGTGCTGAAGCCGGCCTCGGTGGCCAGCAGGGTGCGACCGTGGCTGTGATGCCAGCGCAGGAAGCGCTCCAGCGCGGCCCGGACCCGCTCGTGCTCACGCGCCTTCGACCACGGCGTGCGGAAGCTGAACCGGTCCCACACGGCGTCGACGTGCTCCATCAGCACGTCGACGTCACCGACGCCGGCCTCGATCTCGCCGGTCGCGACCCGCTGGGCGAGCGCGTGCACGAGCTCGCCCAGGTTGGCGCTCTGGTGGGCGCCGGCGACGCCGCCGGCCTCGCGGGCGAGGAACCACTGCGTCGGGCAGGTCATCACCGCGTCGAGCACGCTGGCCGAGACCGGGACGGGCTGGTCGGGATCGCGCACGGGCTGCAGCGAGCGGGTGATCGACCGGGTGCCCCACCAGCTGGCGGGGTCGGCGGCCGGCACCAGGGGACGGTCGCCGACGCGCTCGCGCGCGAGCCGCGAGAGCCGCCGGGCGGCGGCCTCACGAAGGGCCGGGCCGGTGGCCGGGTCGGCGACGGTGCGGCGCAGCTCGCTGACCAGACCCGCCATCGAGAGCGGGCGGACGGGCCGGCCGACGATGCGCTCGACGGTGACACCGAGCTCGTCGAGGAACCGCGACGGCTGCTCGCCCTCGTCGTCGGGCGAGGCGACGGCGGTGACGACGAGCCGCTCGCGGGCGCGGGTGCAGGCGACGTAGAAGAGCCGGCGCTCCTCCATGAGCAGCTCGCGGGAGGAGACCGGCGGCACGATGCCGCCCTCCTCCAGGGTGCCGATCCGGTCGGCCTGCAGCAGGGTCGACCGCCTGCGCAGGTCGGGCCACAGGCCGTCCTGGACGTGGGCGATCACGACCAGCCGCCACTCCAGGCCCTTGGAGCGGTGGGCGGTCAGCAGCCGGACCGCGGCGCCGCGGGCACCACGCTCGGCGAGGGTGTCGGCGGGCAGCTGCTGCGCGACCAACGTGGCGAGGAACGCCCGGACACCGAGGTGGTCGCGCTTGGTCTCGACGCGTGCGGCGGACTCGAAGAGGGCGCAGATCGCGTCGAGGTCGCGGTGGGCGCGCCGCGCGCCTGCTCCGCCCGACTCCGCAGCACGGCGCAGCCGCGAGGGCCACGGGGTCCGCGACCACAGCGTCCAGAGCAGCTCCTCGGCGGTGGCGCCCCCGGTCATCTCGGCGTGCGCGTCGTGCAGCAGCGTCGCCAGCGCGCGGGCGCGGTCGGCCTCCGGGCCGGTGGTGCCGTCGAGGAAGCCCGGGTCCACGACGGCGCCACGGACCAGCTCGCGCGAGGGCAGCGGGGTGCGCTCCTCGGCGTGGGCCCGCTCCTTCTCGCGCAGCCGGAGCTGACGGGCGAGTCGGCGCACGTCACCTGCGTCGAGCCCACCGAGCGGCCCGGTGAGCAACGCCTCGGCGCGGGCGGGGTCGATGTAGTCGACGTGGTCGGGGTCGTCGTTGTCGAGGTTGACCACCGCGCGCAGCGCGTCGAGCAGCGGCAGCACCGCGGGGTCGCGCACGAGCGGGAGGTCGTCGCTGGCCACCTCGACCGGCACACCGGCGGCTCCGAGCGCGCGGCGCAGCGGCGGGATCGACGTACGCCCCGACCGGACCAGGACAGCCATCTCGTCCCAGCCGATGCCGTCCTCGAGGTGGGCGCGGCGCAGGAGGTCGGCGAGGTGCTCGGCCTCCGCCCGCTCGGTGTCGAAGGTGCGGACCAGCACGCGGCCGTCGCCGTGGGCGCCGCGCTCGGCGCGGGGAGCGAGGAACGCCTCGCGGGCGGCGTCGTCGATGCTGCCCGGGAGCCCGAGCCGGCCCGCCACCCGCTGCGCGGCGACGAGCAGCCGCGGCCCGAAGCGGCGGGTGGTGCGCAGCGCCACGACGTCGGCCGGCCGCCCGTCGCGGTGGCGGAACTCGGTCGGGAACTCGAGGATCCCGCGGACCTCGGCACCGCGGAAGCCGTAGATCGACTGGTGCGGGTCGCCCACGACGACGAGGTCGCCACCGTCGCCGGCGAGCGCTCGCAGCAGGGCGACCTGCCCCGGGTCGGTGTCTTGGTACTCGTCGACGAAGACGTGGCGGAACCGCGCTCGGATCTCGGTGAG
>JAPSKJ010000469.1 GCA_031177735.1 Nocardioides sp. | reverse complement strand
CACGTCCGCCGCGACGCACGGATGGTGTGGACCGCGGAGTCCGGTGACCTCGACGCGCCCCTGCCGGCCGGGCCCGACGACGTCGAGGCCCGCATGGAGCGGCGGCTCGTGGAGTCTGCGTTCAGCTCGCTGCCGGAGCGCTGGCAGGCGGTCCTGTGGCACACCACGGTCGAGCGTGACGACCAGGCCACCGTCGGTCGGCTGCTCGGCATCAAGCCCAACGCCGTCTCGGCCCTGGCCTACCGTGCGCGCGACGGTCTTCGCGACGCCTACCTGGCCGCGCACCTGCGGGAGGTCGAGGACGAGGAGTGCCGGCAGACGCACCCGTTGCTGCCGGCGTATGCGCGCGGTCGGCTCTCGGGCGCGCGGCGCCTCCGCGTCGAGGAGCACCTCGACGGTTGTCGCGACTGCTCGGCTGCCGTCGCCGAGCTGACCGCCCTCAGCACCCGGCTGGGTGCGCTGCTCGGACCCGCGGTGCTCGGAGTGGCGGGGGCGGCGTACGTCGTCCCCCAGGGAGCCTCGCCCGTCCCGGTGCCGGGCGAGGCGATCTCGTGGATCGGCCGCGTCGGCCTGCGGGTCGCCGGACCTCGGGCGGCAGGGTGGCAAGGGCTGTCGGCGAGCATGACGGCGCTCGCGGCGACCCTCGGCGTGGTGGTTGCGGCCGGTGCGGCGACCCTGGTCGCCGGCTCGCTCTCCGACGACCCGACTGCGGACCGCGCCGGCTCCGACGGGGCGACGCCCGCGGCGTCCTCGGCGCCACCGAGCGGATATCCCTCCGCACCGGTGGCGTCGACCCTGCCGTCGCCCCGCACACCGGGCGTCGGGCCGACCCGGTCACCGGTGCTCTGGACGGGGTCGACCCCGACGGCCCTGCCGACCGGCGGCTCCACCGCCCTGGAGCCGTCACCCACGGCGGGGCCGACCACCGGGCCCACCCGACGGCCGTCCCCGACCCCGAAACCGACCCCGAAACCGACGCCGAAACCGACGCCGACGCCCACGGTCTGGCCGACCGCGTCGCCGAGCACGTCGCCCACCAGCTCGCCCACCACCTCGCCGACCGCCTCGCCCACCACGTCACCCACCACGTCACCCACGGTGATCCCGACCGGCACCACGGTCGACGTCGCCCTCACCGATCCCTCGCTGCAGTGGCTGGGGACGGTGCCCGATGGTGCTCACTGGCGGCTGACCACGACCGTCGTGGCCGACACGCTCCCCTCGGTGCACGTCGGGCTGCTCCTGCCGGGGCTGATGTCGGCCAATCCCGTGAGCCACCCGCAGGCGTGCACCGTGGCCGCGGGCCGGATCGACTGCGACATCGCGCCCGCGGTCTTCGTTCTCGAGTTCGTGATGTCCCCCGGCAGCACCGTCGGGACCGTGACGGCCAGCGCCGCCGGCAACGTCGACCCGGAGCCCGCCAACAACACGGCGCCACTCCAGCTCGTGCCGTGACGGCCGGACCCGACCGACGGGGCGTCTACCCTTGGAGCCCATGACCGAGACACCCCCACGCCTGCTCGGTCCCGCCGAGGTCAGGTCACTCGCCGCCGACCTCGACCTGCGCCCGACCAAGCAGCGCGGTCAGAACTTCGTCATCGACCCCAACACCGTCCGCCGGATCGTGCGCGAGTCCGGCGTCGGCGCCGATGACGTGGTCGTCGAGGTCGGGCCGGGCCTCGGCTCGCTGACCCTCGCGCTGCTGGAGGTCGCCGGCCGGGTGGTCGCGGTCGAGGTCGACCCGGTCCTGGCCGAGCGGCTGCCGCAGACCATCACGCAGTTCGCGCCCGCCCAGGCCGATCGCTTCGAAGTCGTCCACGCCGACGCCCTCCGCGTCACCGAGGTCCCGGGCCCCGCGCCGACCGCCCTGGTGGCCAACCTGCCCTACAACGTCTCGGTCCCCGTGCTGCTCCACCTGCTCAGCCTGCTGCCCTCGCTGCAGCGTGGCCTGGTGATGGTGCAGGCGGAGGTCGCCGACCGGCTGGCCGCACCGCCGGGCTCCAAGGTCTACGGCGTGCCGTCGGTGAAGGCGGCGTGGTACGCCGACGTGCGCCGCGCCGGCGCCGTCGGGCGCAACGTCTTCTGGCCGGCGCCCAACGTCGACTCCGGGCTCGTCTTCTGGACCCGCCGCGAGCCGCCGACGACCGCCGTCCGGCGGGAGGACGTCTTCGC
>JAPSKJ010000468.1 GCA_031177735.1 Nocardioides sp. | reverse complement strand
CCGAGCGTGACTCCGGGCGCGAGCGGCCCGAGCGGCGTCTCGTGGAGCGGCAGCAGCGCCTCGGCGAGGGCGTCGGGGCTGACGTCGGCCGGCCACCAGTGCAGCTGCTCGGCGGCATGGCGGCGCAGCTCCGCGGCGAAGTCGCCGGCTTCGGGGTCGGCGTGCTCGAGGACGGCGTGGACCAGCGACCCGAAGGCCGCTCCGGCCGGCAGGGCGGCCATCGGCGACACCGGGCTCGGCGCGGGCGGCTCCGCCGTCGCTGCGGCCGCCTCCGGGTCGACCCCGTCGGGCTCGTCGTCCTTGCCGCCCTCCTCGGGCTCGCTGCCGACCTCGGGGCGCTCCTCGTCGGCGCGGATCAGCGCGGAGTAGGAGGTGCGCTTCCAGTCGCTGTCGACCTCCCGCTCGAAGCGGCGCGCGGTGAGCTGGCCCGGCGGGTCCTGCGGCGGCACCGCGGCCTCCGGCGCCACCACGGCGACCTCGGCGACCGGACCACCGAGCTCCTCGATCAGGCCGAGCACCCGGGCGGCGTAGTCGTCGTCCCTGACCTCCTGCTCCCCCGGCACCACGGCATCGCCGGGGCGACGGCCGAACAGCAGCCGGTGCAGGCCGCCGGTGGGTGTGTTGGTGGTGGGCGCCCACCACGCCACGACCTGCGACTGCGCCCGGGTGAGCGCGACGTAGAGGTCGCGCAGCTCCTCACCCAGCTCCTCGGCCCGGTGCCGGGCCACCGATGCCTCCCAGCCGGCGCCCGCTCCGGAGACGTCGAGCATGCGACGGCCGGTGGCGGGGTCGTGGAAGCGGGCGACCTCGGTGGGGAAGGTGAAGTTCTGGTAGGCGAAGGGCAGGTAGGTGATGGGGTACTGCAGACCCTTGCTGCCGTGGATCGTCACGATCTGGACCGCCGCGGCGTCGGAGTCGAGCCGGCGGGGCCGCTCGGTGGAGCCGATCCGCCGGCGCTCCTCACGGAACCACGCCAGCAGGGCGGTCAGCCCCAGTCCGTCGCGCACCGCCACCTCGTGGAGCAGCTGGCCGAGGTGGCGCACGTCGGTCAGCAGCCGCTCTCCGTCGGTGCGGGAGAGCACCCGGCCGCTCAGGCCGCGCTCCTCGGCCGCCTCGACCAGGGCCGCCACGCCTCGACCGCGCACCAGCACCGCCCAGCCGCGCAGGGTGTCGGCCACCCTGGTCGTCAGCGCGTCGCCGCCCGCGTCGAGCTCCTCGGCCGTGCAGCCGAAGAACGAGGTGAGCGCTGCCGCGCGCACCGAGGCCGAGCGGTGCGGCGACTCCAGCGCCTCCAGGAGCGTCAGCCACTCCTCGCCCGCGGGAGTCAGGAACACGTCGCCGCCGCCCGCCATCACGGCTGGCACACCGCGCTCCTGCAGCGAGCGCTGGACCAGCAGGCCCTGCTCGCGGGTGGCCACGACCACCGCGATGTGAGCGGCCCGGACCGGCTCGTCGCACCACGTCGCCACACCCGCGGCACCGGCAGCGACCAGCTCGGCGATGTCGGCGGCGCAGTCGCGGGCGATCAGCTCGCGAGCGTCGCCGGCGCTGATCAGCCCGGCCCGGGTCAACCGGAAGCCCGTTCGCGGCACCCGGCGCAGCCGGAACGGCGCGGGGTGCGGCGCTCCCCGCAACCGGGAGTCCTGGTGGTGGGCGCTGACCTCGCGCACCACGATCTCGGGGTCGCCGAGGGCCGCACCGCGCAGGACCGCCTGCAGCCGCTCGACCAGCTCGGCGTCGCTGCGCCAGTTGGTGCCGAGGGTCGCCTGGGCCGCGGCGGTGCGTGCGGCGGTGAGGTAGGTGACCACGTCGCCGCCGCGGAAGGCGTAGATCGCCTGCTTGGGGTCGCCGATCAGCACCATGGTGGCGTGGCCGGTGAACGCCCGGTCGAGCACCTGCCACTGGACGGGGTCGGTGTCTTGGAACTCGTCGACCAGCACGATCCGCCACCGCTGCCGCATCCGGGCGCGCGCCGGCGCCCCGGGGTCGGCGAGCGCGGTCGAGAGCCGGCTGAGCAGGTCGTCGTAGGAGAGGATCCCGAGTCGGCGCTTGCGGCGCTCGACCTCGGCGCGGACGTCCGCGGCGAAGGCCACCCGTGCCGTCGCGACCGGGTGGTCGGGATCGGCCGGTGCGAGCTCGGCCTGGGGGTCGCCCACGGCCGCGCGGGCCAGGTCGAGCGC
>JAPSKJ010000467.1 GCA_031177735.1 Nocardioides sp. | reverse complement strand
CCGAAGCGCTCCAGGAAGCCGAACGTGGAGACCGGCTCGAAGATCGAGGTCCACACGGTGTTGTAGTTGATCGCCGAAGCCATCACGGCGACGAACGCCTCGCCCGGCCCGAGCTCGGGCAGCGCCACGTCCTCCACGTGGAGCGACTTGCGGGGGTCCTTCTCCTTGGTCGTCAGTCCCTCGAACATCTCGACCTCGTCCTTGTGGACCGTCGCGGCCCGGTAGTGGTCGGGAAGCTCGAGGTTGGCGAAGTCCTCCGCGGAGGTGTCCTCCGCCTGGATCGCATCGAGGATGTGCTGCACGTCGGCTCCTGTAGCTCAGGGGTCGGGGCGGTTGGTCCGCCGAAGATTACTGATCGGTAACCCTTCGGGGAAGGGCCTAGCCAGCGCTGTGATCCAGCGCTCATCGCGCTGCTCTTCGGTCGTGCCCTCAGTGGTGGGCGTCGGCGTTCGGCTCCACGAGCTCGACGAGTACGCCGCCGGCGTCCTTGGGGTGCACGAAGTTGATCCGGCTCCCGGCGGTGCCGGAGCGGGGCGCGTCGTACAGCAGCCGGACCCCCCGGTCGCGGAGGACGGCGCTGACCTTCTCGACGTCGGTCACGCGGTAGGCGAGCTGCTGCATGCCGGGGCCGCTGCGGTCGAGGAACTTGGCGATCGTGGACTGCTCGTCCAGCGGAGCGAGCAGCTGGATGCACGACCCGGAGTCGCCGACGGCCATCATCGCCTCGGCGACCCGCTGCTCCTCGTTGACCTCTCGGTGGGCCAGCCTCATCCCGAACGTGGTCTCGTAGAACGTGATCGCCTCATCCAGGTCCGCGACGGCGATGCCGACGTGGTCGATGGCGGTGAACAGGTTCTCGGGCAGGTCGAGGGGTGCGCTCATGGCGCCATGGTGGCCCCGGCAGCCGAAGCGCGCGAGAATGTGTGACGAGGGCTACACCGAGGCCGCTGCGCACCCCCTCCCGCTCGCTCATACCCGTGGGTAGGGTCGAGTGGTCGTTCCCACATCCCCTGCTGGAGGCACCATGTCCGGAACCGTCATCGTCGCCGGGGCACGCACCCCGATCGGTCGCCTGAGCGGCGGCTTGAAGGACCTCTCCGCCGCGGACCTCGGTGGGCACGCCATCAAGGGGGCGCTGGAGAAGTCGGGCGTGGCTGCCGACCAGGTCGACTACGTGATCATGGGCCAGGTCATCCAGGCTGGCGCCGGCCAGAACCCCGCCCGGATGGCGGCGCACAAGGCCGGCATCCCGATGTCGGTCCCCTCGATCACGATCAACAAGGTCTGCCTCTCCGGGCTCAACGCCATCGCCCTGGCCGACCAGCTGGTCCGGGCCGGGGAGTGCGAGGTCGTCGTGGCGGGCGGCATGGAGTCGATGACCAACGCTCCGCACTTCCTGCCGAAGTCGCGCGAGGGCATCAAGTTCGGCGACGTGAAGCTGGTCGACTCGATGGCCTACGACGCGCTGTTCGACCAGTTCACCTCCCAGGCGATGGGCCTGCTCACCGAGGAGTGCAACGCCGCCGCGCAGAACCTCACCCGCGAGGAGCAGGACGAGTTCGCCGCCCAGTCGCACCAGAAGGCGGCCCTGGCGTGGAAGAACGGCGTCTTCGACGACGAGGTGGTGCCCGTCTCGATCCCGCAGCGCAAGGGCGACCCGATCGTCGTCTCCACCGACGAGGGCGTCCGCGGCGACACGACCGTGGAGTCGCTGGCCAAGCTGCGCCCGGCGTTCAACAAGGAGGGCACCATCACCGCGGGCTCCGCCTCGCAGATCTCGGACGGCGCCTGCGCCGTGGTGGTGATGAGCAAGGCCAAGGCCGAGGAGCTCGGCCTGCAGTGGCTGGCCGAGATCGGCGCGCACGGCCAGGTGGCGGGCCCCGACTCGACCCTGCAGCTGCAGCCGGCCGCGGCCACCGCGAAGGCCTGCGAGAAGGAGGGCATCTCCCCGACCGACCTCGACCTGGTCGAGTTCAACGAGGCGTTCGCCGCGGTGGGCATCTCCTCCGCGCGCGAGCTGGGCCTGGACGACAGCAAGGTCAACGTCAACGGCGGCGCGATCGCCCTCGGCCACCCGGTCGGCATGTCAGGAGCGCGGGTGGTGCTCCACCTCGCGCTCGAGCTCAAGCGCCGCGGCGGTGGCGTCGGCGCGGCGGCGCTGTGCGGTGGCGGCGGTCAGGG
>JAPSKJ010000048.1 GCA_031177735.1 Nocardioides sp. | reverse complement strand
CTCGCGAGCACGAGCTGCTCCAGCTCCAGCTTGAACGCGAGGAGTTCGAGCAGCTCCCGTTCGCGCCACAGGATCAGCGACAGCTTCTCCACGATCGAACCCTTCGTCCAGGCCCCGGCGGGGCGTCAGCGACTCCGCTGGTGCCTTTCCAGATCGCCCGGCCGGTGCTCGACCTGAGGACTTTTCCGACGACCGTTCCGCGCGAGTAACCACCTTCGGCCTGTCGGGGTAGGCCAGCCGGACCAGGGCCGTCTGGGACCGAGGTCCTGAGTTCTCCGCGACCGGTTAAGACGCGCTGAATTTCCCTCATTTGGGGTAAGCGGACCGCCACTCTCTTCTCCGTGACCAACCACGCAGGCGAGACCCGCGCCGAGAGCCTCATCACCAGCACCATGCCGCTGGTGGGACACATCGTCCGCGAGACCATGGGCCGGGTCCCTTCCCACGTCAGCCGTGATGACCTGACCTCCGCCGGCCTCACCGCGCTCGTCCAGGCCGCGCAGGCGTTCGACGACGAGCGCGGTGTTCCCTTCGAGCGGTACGCCGCCACCCGGATCCGCGGCGCGATCCTCGACGAGCTCCGCAGCGTCGACTGGGCCTCCCGCTCGGTGCGCCGGCGCGCTCGTGACCTGGAGGAGACCCGCACCCGGCTCGCCGGCGTCCTGGGCCGCACCCCCACCACCGCCGAGGTCGCCAGCGCGCTGGGCATGAGTGTCGAGGAGGTGCAGACCAACGACGAGGACGTCTCGCGGGCCCAGGTGCTCTCCCTCCAGGGCGCCTCGACGACGACCTCGCTCGACGAGCTGGTCCCGACCCGCGCCCCGTCGCCGGAGGCGCTGGTGGAGCACCAGGAGAAGCTGCAGTACCTCCGGGAGGCCATCGCCGAGCTGCCCGAGCGGCTCCGGATCGTGGTGCAGGACTACTTCTTCGCCGAGCGTCCGATGGCCGACATCGCCGCCGAGCTGGGGGTCACCGACTCGCGCATCTCGCAGATGCGGGCCGAGGCCCTCGTCCTGCTGCGCGACGCGCTCAACCACGCCCTGGAGCCCACGCTCGTCCAGCAGTCCGGCAAGCCGGGCGGCTGCGCCAACCGTCGGCGGGAGGCCTACTTCGCCGCCGTCGCGGCCCGGCACGCCCGGTCCCTGCGCCCGGCGCAGGCCGTGCAGGCCGTGCCGCCGGTCAACGCGGAGAAGGTGAACGGCCTCAACGCCACCGGCTGAGGTCAGACATCCCAGTGCCGGCGGGCCGGTGCGAGCAGATCCAAGGGAGGGTTGCTCGCACCGGCCCGTCTGTTCGTGCCGGCCGCGGTCTCCGCCGCTGACCCGCTACCGACCCGCCGCCGACCGGCGAGCCCGCCCGCGCGACGCTCCGGCAAAAAACCCGGCCCGTTTCCTCAGCCGCGCGTCGACCGGACCGATCAGTACCGCCGACGGGAGACCACGGACGGACTCCCTCGTACACGACCTGCATTCCAGGAAGGAACACCACCATGGGTCTTCGCATCAACCAGAACATCGACGCCCTCAACTCCTACCGCAACCTGTCGGTCACGCAGGGCCAGATGTCCAAGTCGCTCGAGAAGCTCTCCAGCGGCTACCGCATCAACCGTGCCGCCGACGACGCCGCCGGTCTGGCCATCTCCGAGGGCCTGCGCTCGCAGGTCGGTGGTCTCAAGGTGGCGTCCCGCAACGCTCAGGACGGCATCTCCGTCGTCCAGACCGCTGAGGGCGCGATGACCGAGGTCCACGCCGTCCTGCAGCGTCTGCGCGACCTGGCCGTCCAGGGCGCCAACGACAGCAACAACGCCGAGGCCCGCAAGAACATCGACACCGAGGCCACCAGCCTGGTGTCGGAGCTCGACCGGATCAGCAAGTCGACCAACTTCAACGGCACCAACCTGCTCGACGGCAGCGCCGGTGGCGGCAGCGGCGAGCTGAACTTCCAGGTCGGCGCGGACGGCGACGCCAACAGCCTGATCAAGGTGGACCTCAGCGGCGCGAACATCTCCGCCATCGCGACCGACCTCGAGACGGGCACGCTCGCCTCCGGCCACACCGGCTTCGCCATCGCGGACGCCACCGCCCTGACCGCGAGCAACTACACCTTCACCGCCACCTCCGGCGGCGAGACGACCGAGGTCGTCGTCGCCGTCGGCACCGACCCGACCAGCATCCAGGACTTCGCCAACCAGCTGAAGGCCGACGAGAACTTCGCTGCGAACTTCTCCGTGCAGGTCACCAAGGACGCCAACGGCGCTGCCACGGGCATCGAGGTGAAGGCGCTCAACGGTGGCACGGTCGACACCACCGCTCCGGGCGCCGGCATGGTCGCCGGTTCCGCCGTCGCCAACGGCACCAGCGGCCTGGACTTCTCCGACACCGGCAAGGCCCAGGCCTCGATCGTCAAGCTCGACGAGGCCATCGGCAAGGTCTCCACCGCGCGTGCGCAGCTCGGTGCCTACCAGAACCGCTTCGAGCACACCATCAACAACCTGAACGTGTCCGTGGAGAACCTCTCGGCCTCCGAGAGCCGCATCCGCGACACCGACATGGCCCAGGAGATGATGAACTTCACCCGTTCGCAGATCCTCTCCCAGGCCGGCACCGCCATGCTCGCCCAGGCCAACCAGGCCCCGCAGGGCGTCCTGTCCCTGCTCCGCTGATCCCGGTCGGCACCAGCTAGCGAGGCCTGAGTGCCGGTGGGGCCACGGCCCCACCGGCACTCGTCTTCTCCCACCCGTACTCGCCCGAGCCAAGACGGAGGACGACCATGGCGACCGCCAGCATCGGCGGCCTGGCCAGCGGCCTGGACACGGCGACGATCGTCGACCAGCTCATGCAGCTGGAGGCGATCCCGCGCACCAAGCTCGCCACCCAGGTCAGCACCGAACGCACCCGGGTCAACGCGCTGCAGCAGGTCAACACGGCCCTCTCGACGCTGGCGAGCGTGGCCAAGTCGCTCGCGACGGCCTCCGGCAGCGCCGGGACGTGGGGGGCGCTGAGCACCACGTCGAGCAGCAAGGCGATCAGCGCCTCCGCAGACTCGACGGCCACGCCCGGCTCCCTCACCGTCAAGGTCGAGGTGCGGGCCACCTCCGCGAGCACCAGCGTCCAGGGCGTCACGCCCACTGCGAACAGCACCTTCACGGTGCGCGGACCCGGCGACGTCCCGGTCGTCGGCCCGGACGGTCGGCCCGTCACCATCAAGACCGATGCCGACCCGACCCTCGCGGAGTTCGCCGCGGCGATCAACGCCACCACGGACACGACGAGCCTCCGGGCCGTCGTGGTCCACGGTGCGGCCGGCGACGTGCTCCAGATCGGCTCGACCAAGACCGGGGTCGCGTCCAACTTCTCGCTCACCGACGGGACCCAGACCTTCGCCGCCAGCAACGGGGTCGACGGGCGGATCCGGGTCAACGACGTCGTCGTGACCGGTGCGTCGAACACCTACGAGGACGCGGTGGACGGACTCACCATCACCCTCGGCTCCGACGCAGTGGCCGGCACCGAGTCGACGATCACCGTCTCCCGTGACGCCGCCTCGCGGAGCGACGCGGTCAAGACGCTCGTCGACAACGTCAACAGCGTGCTGTCGATGATCGCCACCCAGAGCTCGGTCAACGCCGACCGGTCCAAGAGCGGTGCGCTCGCCGGTGACGCCACGGTCCGCCGAGCGGCCACCGAGCTGGTCAGCTCGCTCTACCCCGGTGGCAACGTCTCGATGTCGCAGTTCGGTCTCGGGGTCGACCGGTCCGGACGGATCACCTTCGACTCCGCCAAGTTCACCGAGGCCTATGCCGCCGACCCCGCGGCCGTGACCGCGGCCCTGACCGGACCGGACGGCTTCGGCGCCCGCGTGCAGGAGGTGGCGGAGGCCGCCTCCGACAAGTACGACGGGTACGTCACCTCGGCGATCACCGGCCGCAACGACTCGATCAAGCGGCTCAACGCCTCCATCGAGGCCTGGGACGCACGACTGGAGCTGCGCCGGTCGTCCCTGGAGCGGACCTACACCGCCCTGGAGACAGCCCTCTCCCGGCTCAACAGCCAGGCGAGCTGGCTCTCCGGCCAGATCAGCTCCCTGTCCGCCAACTCGGGCCAGTAGAAGGAGCCTGCGATGCACAGCAACAACGCCCGCGCGGTGTACGTCGACAACTCCGTCGCCACCGCCAGCCCGGCACGACTGCTCATCATGCTGCTCGACCGGCTCGTGCTCGACGTCGAGCGCGGCCTGGCCGAGCAGCTCAAGCAGGACTGGCCGGCCGCCGGCCCGCACCTGCTGCACGGCCAGGACATCCTGCTCGAGCTGCGCACCTCGCTGCGGCCCGAGGCGATGCCGGGCGGCCACGAGCTGGCCGCGTTCTACGACTACCTCCGCCGCCGGCTGGTCGACGCGAACGTGCGCCGCGAGGTGCGGGCGACCAAGGAATGCCTGGTCTTCGCCCGCGAGCTGCGCGAGACCTGGACGAAGGCCGCCCTGCAGGCCGCCGAGTCCTGAACCGCGCCATCACCCGACCCCCTGACCCAGAAGGCGACCAACTCGGTGGAGACACCCCACGCACAGACCTGGGAGGACGCCCTCGACACCCTCGAGGTGCACCTCAACCGCGCGGCGATGCTGCTCGAGCGCCTCGAGCCCGAGGAGGTGCTGGCCTGGGAGCTGCCCGAGCTCGACGGTCCGATGCCGGCCTACCTCCTCCCCCGGGCCCGTGCTCTCCTCGAGCGCCAGCAGCGGGTCATCGACGCCATCCCCGACGCCATGACGCGCACCCGCCGCCAGGAGATGGTCACCCGCCGGATCGGCGACGCGACCAGGCCGTCCCGGCTCTCCGGCACCACCGGCCCCGCCCGCTACGTCGACATCACCGCCTGACCCCCCAGCTGCTCCCTCACAGCCAGCAGGCCCCCGCACCGCACCGGTACGGGGGCCTGTTGGCGTGCGCACCACCACGAGGCACCCCGAGGCATGGAGCGAGGCCCGGACCAGAGGGTCCGGGCGTTGCGAGCCGTCGACTGCGCCTGGGTGCCGGTCCTCAGCGGACGCGGGTACGTCGGAGGGCGTTGACGATCCGGCCCGGCAGCTCGCCCAGCGGCAGGACCTCGTCGGCCAGGCCCGCCATCGACACGGCGCCGGGCATGCCCCACACCACCGACGTGGCCTGGTCCTGGACCAGCACGCGGGCGCCCTGGGCGGCGAGCAGCTCGCAGCCCACCAGACCGTCCTGGCCCATGCCGGTGAGCACGGTGGCGACGGCGCGGCCACCGTAGAGGCGGGCCGCGGAGCGGAACAGCACGTCGACGGCCGGACGGCAGAAGTTCTCCTGCGGACCCTGGTCGAGGCGGGCGCGGGGGCCGGCGGCACCGGCGACCACCTGGAGGTGGTGGTCACCGGGAGCGATCAGCACCTCGCCGGCGCGGAGCGCGTCGCCGTCAGCGGCCTCGCGGACGGTGAACGGCGAGATGGTGTTGAGCCGCTCGGCCAGCATCGCGGTGAAGACCGGTGGCATGTGCTGCACCACCAGCACCGGGACGCCCAGGTCGGCGGGCAGGCCGACGAGCAGCTTGGCGAGGGCGTCGGGGCCGCCGGTCGAGCAGCCCACCAGGAGCACCTCGGGTGCGCCCGCCGCCGCAACGGCTCTGACGGGCCGCGCAGCCGCCGGGCGGCGTACTGGTGCCGCGGCGGCGGGTGAGAGGGCGCGCATGCCGACCAGGGCGCGGATGCGCGGGACCAGCTGGTCGCGGACCGAGGCCAGCCCCTCGGCGACGCTGCCGGTGTTGGAGGGCTTGGTGACGTAGTCCGACGCTCCGCGGGAGAGCGCCTCCAAGGTGGCGGCCGCGCCGCGCTCGGTCAGGGTGCTGAACATGATCACCGGCAGGCGGGGGTGCCGCTGGCGGATCACCTCCAGAGCACCCAGGCCGTCCAGGCGGGGCATCTCGATGTCGAGGGTGACCACGTCCGGGCGCAGCTGGTCGACCTGCTCGATCGCCTCGAGCCCGTCCTTGGCGACGCCGACGATCTCGAGGTCGCTCGCCTCGCGCAGCGCGGTGGTCACGAGCCGGCGGACGAGGGCGGAGTCATCGACGACGAGCACACGGATCACCCCCGGTCCTTCGGCCGGGCGGGTGCGTGCCTGAGGAGTGCCGGCGAGACCGCACCGAGGAGGCGGCCGCAGGTCATGCCCACAGTCCACTGCTCCAGACCACTCAGGTCCGCCCGGGGATGCCCGAATGACATCGCATGACCATGGCGCGGGAGAGCTTCCAGATGGTCTCGAGCCTGGTCAGGCGCGAGACGTCGATGGTGTACGACGAGGGCAAGGAGTACCTCGTCGAGGCCCGGCTGCTCCCGCTCGCCGTCGCTGCGGGCTGCACGGTCGACGAGTACTGCCGCAAGCTGAGCATCGACTTCGCCGAGCGGCGCAAGGCCCTCGACGCCCTGACGATCAACGAGACCTCCTGGTTCCGCGACCAGGGTCCCTACCAGGCCTTCACCGACACGATGCTGCCCGCGCTGCTGCAGGCCCGCAGCACGACCCGGCGCCTGCGCATCTGGAGCGCCGCCTGCTCCAGCGGGCAGGAGGCCTACAGCATCGCGATGCTGCTCGACCAGCACCTGCCGGCCGGGTGGAGCGCGGAGATCCTCGCCACCGACGTCTCGACGGCGATGCTGGCCCGCGTCAAGACGGGCCGCTACAGCCAGGTGGAGATGAACCGGGGCATGCCCGCGACCAGCCTGGTGCGCTACTTCACCCGGGTCGGCAGCGAGTGGGAGATCGTGCCGAAGCTGAAGGCGATGGTCACCACCCGGCACCTCAACCTCTCCGCGCCCTACCTCGGCGTGCCCACCTTCGACCTGGTGCTGCTGCGCAACGTGCTCATCTACTTCGACAAGACCACCAAGGCCGACATCCTGCGCCGGATGCTCTCCCACGTGGCGAGCGACGGCTACCTGCTGCTCGGGTCCTCGGAGAGCACCCTCGACCTGCCCCCCGACCTCGCCCCCCGCTGGCGGCGCGAGCAGATCGGCCGGGTCCAGGCGCACCGACCCACCGGCGTACCCGCCCCCCGCCCGTCCCCTGCGTCCTCACTCGTCCCGACAGGAGCCTGACCTTGCGCGCCATGATTATCGACGACTCCCGGGCGATGCGGAGCATCCTGCGCCGCATCCTCGCCGGGCTGGACTTCGAGACCGCCGAGGCCGGCCACGGCCAGGAGGCCCTCGACCAGATGACCGCCGGACCGGTCCCGGACCTGTGCCTGGTCGACTGGAACATGCCGGTGATGGACGGCTACACGTTCATCTCGACCGTGCGACGCAACGCCGAGTGGCGCAACGTCACCTTGATGATGGTGACCACCGAGAGCGAGCACACGCAGATCGTGCGGGCGCTCGCGGCCGGGGCGCACGAGTACGTCATCAAGCCGTTCACCCCCGACGCGATCGTCGACAAGCTCGAGCTGCTCGGCCTGGTCTCGAAGGGGGCGCTCGCATGAGCCAGCTCGCCCCCGAGATCACCGACGTCCACGCGATCGTCGACGAGGTCTGGCGCAGCTTCCTCGGCGAGGCCGAGCCGCTGCTCGCCCGACCGGTCCCGGCCGGCACGCCGTTCGACAGCGCCGCGGTGTGGTCGGCGAGCGTGTCGGTCACCGGCGGCTGGCAGGGCACGGTCACCGTCGAGGTCGACGAGCGCGTCGCCGCCGAGCTGACCCGGCAGATGCTGGGTGTGCCCGACACCGCCGATGAGGACGTCGCCGACGCCGTCGGCGAGCTGGTCAACATGGTCGGCGGCAACGTCAAGAGCCTGATGCCGGGCCCGAGCACCCTCTCCCTGCCCTCGGTCGCCGCGGGCCGCGCGGCGTTCGCATCGGAGTCGGTCGAGGTCGCCCGCCTCGACGCCCTCTGGGCCGGCCAGCCGGTGCGCGTCACGGTCCACACCGCCGCCCAGTAGCTCCCCTCCTGGGTGACCCCTCGAAACACGCACGGAGACCACGATGAAGATCCTGATCGCCGATGACAGCCGCGTGATGCGGCAGATCGTCATCCGCACCCTGCGCCAGGCCGGCCACGGCGGGCACGACATCGTCGAGGCCGAGAACGGCCGCCAGGCGCTGGAGCTGATCCAGACGGAGTCACCGGACCTGGTGCTCTCGGACTGGAACATGCCCGAGATGACCGGCATCGACTGCCTCGACACGCTGCGCGCGGCCGGCTCCCAGGTGCCGTTCGGCTTCGTCACCTCGGAGGGCTCGGAGGAGATGCGTGCCCGGGCCACAGCCTCGGGCGCGATGTTCCTGATCGCCAAGCCGTTCACGCCCGAGGCGTTCGACGAGGCGCTTCGCCCGGTGCTCGGCTCGGTGGGCTGATGGCCATCCACCTGCCCACCCCCAAGCAGCTGCGCGACCTGGTCACCGAGCTGCTCGGCCGCGACGTCACGCTCACCCCGGCGACACCGTTCGCCCCCGGCCCCAGCACGCCGGCCTCGCTGGCCATCTACGTCGACGACCAGCTCCGCGTCTCGGCGCTGATCGCGTGCGACCTCAAGCTGTCGGCGTACGCCGGAGCCGCCCTCGGCCTGGTGCCGCCCGCCGGCGCGGAGGTGGCCATCGAGGACGGCAAGCTGACCGACACCCTGGAGGAGAACCTCTACGAGGTGCTCAACATCGCCGCCTCGCTGTTCAACATGCCCGGCGCCGACCACCTGCGCCTCTACGAGCTCCACGGCGCCGGCCCGCCGCTGCCACCGCAGCTGCGGGTGCAGGCGCTCACCCTCGGCCGGCGCGAGGACGTCACCCTCGACATCGCGGGGTACGGCGCCGGCGCGCTGAGCGTCGTGCTGCTGGCCTGAGCCCGCCGGCGTCGCAGAACCGCTCAAGTCGGCTGCGCGTGCGCCGAACAGACCTGCGAGCACGGACTGCTCGTCACACCCGCCGACGGACCGGCGACCCCTTGGTCACTTCCCACAAGGAGCCCTCGTGTCCTTCGCCGTGTCCGATGCCGTGAGCGTCGCGCTGCACAGCGCCCTCAACGGACTGTCACTGCGCCAGCAGGTCATCGCCGACGACATCGCCAACGTCGACACGCCCCACTTCCGGGCGCGCACCGTCGACTTCGAATCCGCGCTGCGCAAGGCGATCGGCGACGGCTCGCTGGCCGAGGGCGCCACCCGCGGGGTCGCCGCGACGACCCTGCCGACCGACACCCCGGTCGGCATGAACGGCAACAACGTCGACCTCCGCAAGGAGTCGATGGCCGCCATCCAGACCCAGTTCCAGTACCAGATGCTCGGACGCGCGGTCTCCGACCGGCACGCGCTGATCACGACGGCGGTGCACGGATGAGCGCCTTCGAGACGCTGCGCATCGCGAACACCTCGCTCGGCGCGCACCAGACCTGGCTGGACGCGCTGGCGGGCAACATCGCCAACGCGAACACCGTCCGCTCCACCGACGACGAGGCGTTCCGCGCCAAGTTCGTCATCCTCGACCCGCGCACCGACGGCGGCGTCGACGTCACCGGCGTCGCGCTGTCGGACCCCGAGGGCCGGATGGTGCACGACCCCGACCACCCGCTGGCCGACGCCGAGGGCTACGTGCGCGCCCCCGACCTGGACATGGCCTCGCAGATGACCGAGCTGATCGCCGCACAGCGCGGCTACCAGGCGTCGGTGCAGGTGACCAAGCACGCGCAGGACACCTACGGCGCCGCGCTGCAGATCGGGAAGGGCTGACGATGAGCATCGGACCGATCGAGTTCCCCACCATGCCGTCCCAGATGACGACCTCACCCGTGTACGGCGCCGCCGGCTCGCCCGGCGTCGACCTCGCGCCCGCGCAGATCTCCCAGGGCCCTGCCGGCGTCGCGTCCGCGGACTTCCACGACCTGCTGCTCGACGGGATCGAGCGCCTCGAGGGGCTCACCGACCGCGCCGACGGCCTCGCCGTCCAGGCCGCCACCGGCGATCTGGAGAACATCCACGACTACACGATCGCCGCCTCTGAGGCCTCCGTCGCCACCCAGCTGACCACCTCGCTGCGCAACAAGGCCGTCGAGGCCTTCACCGAGATCATGCGGATGCAGGTGTGAGCACGATGAAGGACAACCTCACCCGCAGCCTGCGCCGCTACGCGCAGACGTTCTCCTCCTTCAGCACCGGCCAGAAGGCCGTCGCTCTCGTCGGCAGCGGCGCCCTGCTGCTGGCCGGATTCCTGGTCTTCAGCTGGGCCTCCAAGCCGAGCTACGCCCCGCTCTACTCCGGGCTGTCCGGCGAGGACGCCGCCGCGGTGATCGAGGAGCTCGAGACCCAGGGCATCCCGTACGAGATCTCCGGCGGCGGAGACACCGTCATGGTCCCGCGCGCCGACGTCTACACCACCCGCATCGCCCTCTCCGGCGAGGGCCTGCCGACCAGCAGCGACTCCGGCTACAGCCTGCTCGACGGGCAGGACCTCTCGACCAGCGAGTTCCAGGAGCGGACCGGCTTCAAGCGCGCGATGGAGGGCGAGCTCGCCCGCACCATCGAGGCCATCGACGGAGTCTCCACAGCGGTCGTGCACCTCGCCCTGCCCGAGAAGGCCGTCTTCACCGACGAGCAGGACCCCGCCACCGCCTCGGTGCTGATCAAGACCGCCGCCGGCGAGGAGATGGGCCCCGAGCAGGTCCAGGCCGTGGTCCACCTGGTCGCCTCGAGCATCGAGGGCATGAACCCCAGCGACGTCACCGTCGCCGACGCCACCGGCCGGGTGCTCTCCACCCCCGACGACGCCAGCGGCGCGGCGGCGACGACCCGCGCCCAGCAGGTCGCGGAGTACCAGGCGCAGATGCAGAGCAAGATCCAGGCCGTGCTCGACCGGGTCGTCGGCCCCGGCAACTCCAGCGTCAACGTCACCGCCGACCTCGACTTCGACAAGTCGGTCACCGACCGCCAGGAGTACATCGCCGACCCCGACCTCCCGCCCCTCTCGGAGACCGAGAGCACCGAGACCTACAACGGTCCCGCCGACGGTGCCAACGCCATGGCCGGGGGCGTGGTCGGGCCCGACGGGCAGATGGAGCCCGGGGCCGCCGGCGGCGACGGCGAGTCGGACTACGCCAACACCAACCGCACCACCGACAACGCGGTCGGCCAGGTCGTCGAGCACCGCGAGACGGCGCCCGGATCGGTGCGCACCATGCACCTCGGCATCGTCATCGACTCCGCCTCCGTCGGCCCGATCCAGCCCCAGGACATCCGCGACCTGGTCGCCGCCTCGGTCGGCATCAACCCCGACCGCGGCGACACCATCGAGGTCTCGGCGATGCCGTTCGACCGCACCGCGGAGGAGGCGGCCGCCGAGGAGCTCGCGGCCGCGGAGGCCGCCGCCGCGAAGGCCCGGCAGATGGAGTGGATCCGCAACCTCGGGCTGGCCGCCGTCGTACTCCTGATCGTGCTGTTCGTCTGGCTGCGCAGCCGCCGCCGGGCGCGGGCCCGCGAGGAGGCCACGACCTACGTCGTCGAGCAGCTGCGTGCCGACGCGGCGGCCCGTGCCGCGGCGATCGAGCCGGCCTCCCCCGCCCTGGCTGCCCTGGAGGCGGCCGAGGACAAGGAGGACAGCCACCTGCGTGAGGAGCTCAACGCCTTGGTCGAGAAGCAGCCCGAGGACGTCGCGTCGCTGCTGCGGGGCTGGCTGGTGGAGCCCAGATGAGCGGCTCAGCACTGGCCACGATGGGTGTCCGCAAGGCGGCCATCCTGCTGATCCAGCTCGGCAAGGAGCGCGCCTCCCAGGTGATGTCGCACCTCTCCGATGCCGAGGTGGAGTCGATCTCCGCCGAGATCGCCCGGCTCGACCGCGTCACCGCGGCGGAGTCCGAGCAGGTGCTCTCGGAGTTCCACGAGCTGATCACGGCGCACGCGCACATCACCCAGGGCGGCTTCGGCTTCGCCCAGCAGCTGCTCGAGCAGTCGGTGGGCGCGGAGCGGGCCAAGGAGATCATGGAGCGGCTGCACGCGGCCGCCGTGCAGATGCCCTTCCAGTTCCTGCACCGCGCGGACCCGGCCCAGCTGCGCTCGTTCATCGCCGACGAGCACCCGCAGGTCATCGCGCTGGTGCTCGCCCACATGACACCCGAGAAGGCCTCGATGCTGCTCGGCGGGCTGCCGGCCCACCAACAGGCGGTGATCGCCCACCGGATCGCGGTCATGGACCGCACCTCGCCGGAGATCGTGCGGACCGTGGAGAGCATCCTGGAGCGCAAGCTCTCCTCGATGCTGCAGCCGACCGAGGTCTCCCGCGTGGGCGGCGTCGACCCGCTGGTGAACATCATCAACCGGTCCGACCGGCCGACCGAGCGGCAGATCGTGGAGGGCCTCGAAGGCCTCGACCCCGCGCTCGCCGACGAGGTCAAGAGCCGGATGTTCATGTTCGAGGACATCGTCGGGCTCGACGACCGCTCGGTCCAGCAGGTGCTGCGCCAGGTCGACACCGCCGAGCTCGCGCTGGCCCTCAAGGGCGTCAGCGACGCGGTGCGCACCAAGATCACCAAGAACCTGTCCGAGCGTGCCGCGGAGAACCTGCTCGACGAGGTCGAGCTCCTCGGCGCCGTACGCCTGGCCCAGGTGGAGGAGGCGCAGCAGGCCGTGATCCGCACCATCCGCCAGCTCGAGGAGCAGGGACAGATCATGGTCCGCCGCGGCAACGAGGACGAGTTCGTCGTCTGACGCGCGAGA
>JAPSKJ010000047.1 GCA_031177735.1 Nocardioides sp. | reverse complement strand
TCACCCGCCAGCAGGCGGCGCGCCACGTCGGCGTTGTGGGCGGCGTCGCCACCCCGGAGGTCCTCGACGGCGCCGAGTGCCAGCCCGTAGTCGCGGGGATCGACGGTGTGGGTGGTGATCTCGCCGTCGCGGACGACCCAGACCGACGACGTGGTGGTGATGGTCAGCTCGTCGAGGCCGTCGTCGCCGCGGAAGACCCAGGCGTCGGCGCCGCGCACCGCGAAGACACCGGCCATCACCGGCGCCATCCGGGCATCGGCGCAGCCGATCGCGTTGGCGGCCGGCCTGGTCGGGTTCGACAGTGGGCCGAGGAAGTTGAAGGTCGTGGCGATGCCGAGCTCGCGGCGCGGGACGGCGGTGTGCCGCATCGCCGGGTTGAAGGCGGCGGCGAACAGGAACGTGATCCCGGCCTCCTCCGCGCACGCGGCGACCCGGTCGGGCGGCAGGTCGAGGCGGATGCCGAGCGCCTCGAGTACGTCGGCCGAGCCGCTCTGCGACGAGGCCGACCGGTTCCCGTGCTTGACCACCTTGGCGCCGGCACCGGCGGCGACGATCGCCGACATCGTCGAGATGTTGACCGACATCGACCGGTCACCGCCCGTGCCGACGATGTCGAGCAGCCGGCCGGGGATGGAGATCGGCGTCGCCTTCTCGTACATCGCGGCCACCATGCCGGCGACCTCGTCGGTGGTCTCACCCTTGGCGCGCAGCCCGACCGCGAAGCCGGCGATCTGGGCGGGTGTCGCCTCACCGGCGAGGATCTCCCCCATCGCCCAGGCGGTCTGCTCGCGGGTCAGGTCGGCACGGGAGATGAGCGCCCCGAGCACCTCGGGCCAGGTGATGGTGCCCACGCTCAGCGCGCCGGAACGCGCGGGCGCAGCAGCCCGACGACCGTCTCCGCGAGCTTGACCGGGTCGATCGGGTGCGGGACCGAGGCCTCGGCGCGCGACCAGGTGGCCAGCCAGGCGTCCTGCGGGCGACCGGTGAGGACGACCACCGGCGGGCACCGGTAGATCTCGTCCTTGAGCTGCTTGGCGATCCCGATGCCTCCGGCCGGCACCGCCTCGCCGTCGAGGATGGCGAGGTCGACCTGGCCGGCATCCATGTTGGCGATGACGACCGGCTCGGTCGCGACCTCGATGTACTCCACCTCGGGCAGGTCCGGGTGCGGCCGGCGGCCGAGCGCGAGGATCACCTGCTGCCGGACGGTGATGTCGTCGCTGTAGACGAGCACCTTCAAGGGACGGATGGTGTCGCTCACGGCCGCGACTCTACCTCTCCTCGCGCCGGGCGCGAGCCGCGTTCGCCTCCAGGCGGTCGAGCCGCCTGTCCTCCCGCTCCCCCTCCTTCATCGACTGCCGCACCCACTGGGCGAACAGCACCCCGATGAAGCCGATGCCGATGAGGTCACCGGAGCCCCACAGGATCCCGCCAGCGAGGTGCTGGTCGTCGTGTGGGTCGGGCAGCCAGGCGCCCATCGGTCCGTCGTGGAGGCTGGGGTACCAGTCGCCTCCCAGCAGCTCGGACTGCCCCATGATCGTGAGCCCGAGGAACGCGTGGAACGGCAGCGTGAGCGTCACGATCAGGAGCCGGAACGGGTAGGCCACCCGACCGGGGATCGGGTCCACGCCCATCAGCGGCCAGAAGAACAGCGCGCCGACCAGCACCAGGTGCAGGTGCATCATCTCGTGCACGTAGGCCGAGCGCAGGCTCGCCTCGTACCACCCGCTGAAGTACAGCGCCCACGGGGAGACGACGTAGAGCAGCAGGGTGAGCGGCGGGAAGGAGAGCACCTTCACCACCCGTGAGTGCAGCACGGCCAGCAGCCACCTCCGGAGCACCTTGGGCAGCGTCCGGAGCGCGAGCGTCACCGGCGCCCCCAGCGCCAGGGCGAGCGGCACCACCATGGAGAGCACCATGTGCTGCACCATGTGCACGCTTACCAGGACGGTGTCGTACGCCGCCAGGCCGGACGAGGTCGCGACGTAGAACGACCCCATCCCGATCACGACGAACGAGATCGTGCGCCCGACCGGCCAGTGGTCTCCGCGCCGGTGCAGCGACCACACCCCGACGAGGTAGAGGCCGCCCGCCCAGACCGTCACCAGGAACGGGATGGGGGCCAGTCCCCACTCGCTGAACAGCCGGCCCAGGCCGAACGGAGGAAGCACCTCGTCGGGGCCGGCCGCGGCGGTCACCGCGTGGACGAGCATGGATGAGGGGAAGGTCGCGGGCACCCTGTGAACTTTATGACGCCGGTTCTGAGGGGGTCGGGATGCCCTCCGATAGCACTACCGACATAATGGAGCACGTGGCGACAGCAGCTTCGACGATTCCGGCCTCCCGCCTGCACGGGCACCACGACCGACCGAGCATGGTCAGCGTCGGGACGATCATCTGGCTCTCCAGTGAGCTGATGTTCTTCGCGGCCCTGTTCGCGGCGTACTTCACGATCCGGTCGGTGAGCCCGGAGCTGTGGGCGACCAACACCGAGCTCCTCAACATCCCGTTCGCCACGATCAACACCACGATCCTCGTGCTGTCGTCGGTGACCTGCCAGCTCGGCGTGTTCGCCGCGGAGCGGGGCCAGGTCGGCCGCACCGGGACCCTGCTGCAGGTCGGCAAGTGGGGCCTGCGCGAGTGGTTCATCCTCACCTACATCATGGGGGCCGTCTTCATCGGCGGTCAGGCGACCGAGTACGCCGTGCTGATCCAGGAGGGCGTCACCATCCCGGCCTCCGCCTACGGCACCGTCTTCTACCTGACCACCGGCTTCCACGGCATCCACGTCACCGGCGGCCTCATCGCCTTCCTGTTCGTCCTGGGCCGCACCTACATCGCTCGCCGCTTCACCCACGAGCAGGCGGTGAGTGCCATCGTCGTGTCCTACTACTGGCACTTCGTCGACGTCGTCTGGATCGGCCTGTTCGCCACGATCTACCTGATCAAGTAGTCCGCTCCGCCGTCAGAGTTGCCAGAGAAGACAGATAAAGCCCTAGGACTGAATGTGCGTCTCCTGAACCGCTCCGCCGCCTCGATCTCGCGGCACCGCCGTCGGCGTGGGGCCGGCCTCGTGCTCCTGCTGATGGGCCTGCTGCTCTCCGGCGGCCTCTACGCCGCGTTCTCCCCGTCCAGCACCGCGGACGACGCGCGCACCCAGGCCGAGATGGTCGAGAACGGCCGCAGGCTGTTCCTGACCGGCTGCGCCTCCTGCCACGGCCAGAACGCCGAGGGTCTGACGACCATCAACGGCCAGATGATCGGCCCCTCCCTGGTCGGCGTCGGCGCCGCCGCGGTCGACTTCCAGGTCGGCACCGGCCGCATGCCGATGGCCTTCCCCGGCGTCCAGGCCCCGGAGAAGCCCGAGGTCTACAACGAGGAGGAGGTCGCCGACCTGGCGGCCTACGTCGCCAGCCTGGCTCCCGGGCCCGCGATCCCCTCCGAGGAGGACTACAGCACCGAGGGCATGAGCGAGGAGGAGAAGGAGGCCGCGATCGTGCGCGGTGGCCAGATCTTCCTCACCAACTGCACCGCATGCCACAACTTCACCGGTGCTGGTGGCGCCATGCCGCACGGTGGCTACGCCCCCTCCCTGCTCGAGACCGACCCGAAGCACATCTACGAGGCGATGCTCACCGGCCCGCAGTCGATGGACGTCTTCTCCAACGGCAACATCCCGCCGGAGGCCAAGAAGGACGTGATCGCCTACATCGAGTCGATGCGCGAGCAGCCTGGCTACGGCGGGTTCGGCCTCGGCGGCCTGGGCCCGGTCAGCGAGGGCGCCTTCGCGTGGATCGCCGGCATCGGCACCATGGTCGGCTTCGCGGTCTGGATCGCCGCTCACACCACTCGTTCGCAGAAGAAGAAGGGACACGCGGCGTGACCGACGTCCACCCCAAGATCAACGCGCGCACCGACGCGTTGCTGCCCGACCCGGGCATTGCGGAGCACGCGTGGCGTCCCACCGACGTGGACGCCAAGGCGGAGCGCCGCGCGGAGCGCCAGGTGGCCGGCCTGTTCGGGCTCTCCGCGATCTGCACCGTGCTGTTCGTGGTCGCCTACGTCACCCTCGAGCCGGGCCCGGACGGCGACATCTTCCTCGGCCTCGGCGCCTCGAACCTGGCGCTCGGCCTCACCCTCGGTGGTGCGCTGCTCTTCATCGGCATCGGCATCATCCAGTGGGCACGCAAGCTCATGGCCGACCACGAGATCGTCGAGATGCGCCACCCGGCCGCCTCCTCCGAGGAGGACCGCGAGGCCACCCTGGCCGCCCTCAACGCGGGCCTGGAGGAGTCCGGGATCGGCCGCCGGCCGTTGATCCGCAACTCCCTGCTCGGCTCGGTGGCGCTGCTCGGCGCACCCGCGGTCGTGCTCCTGCGCGACCTGGGCCCGCTGCCGAGCGAGGTCGTCGGCGACTACCAGGGCGCCGGCCTGGAGCACACGGTGTGGACGAAGGGCATGCGCGTCGTCCGCGACGTCGTCGGCACCCCCATCCGTCCCTCCGAGGTCGAGATCGGCGACCTGTTCAACGCCGAGCCCGAGGCGATCTTCCCGACCGAGGAGAACGGCCTTCCCGAGCTCCACGGCGCTGAGCTTCAGGTCGCGAAGTCGAAGGCCGCCATCGTCATGCTCCGGATCCCGGTCGACGAGCTCGTCCCCGGCGAGGGCCGCGAGAACTGGCACGTCGACGGCATCGTCGCCTACTCCAAGATCTGCACCCACGTGGGCTGCCCGATCTCGCTCAACGAGCGCACCACGCACCACCTCCTGTGCCCCTGCCACCAGTCGACCTTCGACCTCGCCGACTCCGGTCGGGTGGTCTTCGGCCCGGCCGGCCGGCACCTCCCCCAGCTGCCGTTGGCAGTGGACGAGGACGGGTACCTCATCGCCCAGAGCGACTTCACGGAGCCGGTTGGCCCGAGCTACTGGGAACGCGACCACGACGACATCGGCGAGCAGGGCGAGGCTGACCTCTCATGAGCTCACACATCACGGACACCAGCAAGGTCGCGACGAGCAACTCGAGCGCCGCCGTTGCGAAGAAGCCCTCGAAGGTGGGCGCTGCGGCCGGATGGGCCGACGAGCGGCTCGGCCTTGCCGCGATGGGCAAGAAGAACCTGCGCAAGGTCTTCCCCGACCACTGGTCCTTCATGCTCGGCGAGATCGCGCTGTGGAGCTTCGTCGTTCTGCTGCTGACCGGTGTCTTCCTGACGCTGTGGTTCCGGCCCTCGATGTCGGAGATCGCCTACAACGGCTCCTACGACCAGCTGCGCGGAATCATGATGTCGGAGGCGATGGCCTCCACTCTCGACATCTCCTTCGACGTGCGCGGTGGCCTGCTCATGCGGCAGATGCACCACTGGGCGGCGATGCTCTTCATCGCCTCGATGATGATCCACCTGCTCCGTGTGTTCTTCACCGGCGCACACCGCAAGCCGCGTGAGCTCAACTGGGTGATCGGCTGCCTGCTGCTGCTGCTCGGCACCCTCGAGGGCTTCACCGGCTACTCCCTGCCCGACGACCTGCTCTCCGGCACCGGCGTCCGGGCGGCGGACGGCTTCATCAAGGCCATCCCGGTCGTGGGCACCTACGTCTCGTTCTTCCTCTTCGGGGGCGAGTTCCCAGGCGAGGCGATCATCCCCCGCCTCTACACCATCCACGTCCTGCTGATCCCCGGCCTGCTGCTCGCTCTGATCGCAGCGCACATGCTGCTGCTCGTCTACCACAAGCACACCCAGTGGGCCGGTCCCGGCCGCACCGAGGACAACGTCGTCGGCTACCCGATGCTCCCGGTGTACGCCGCCAAGGCCGGTGGCTTCTTCTTCATCGTCTTCGGGGTGACCGCCATCATGGGCGCCACCATGTCGATCAACGCGGTGTGGAAGTTCGGCCCCTACGACCCGACGAAGGTGACCGCCGGCTCCCAGCCGGACTGGTACATGGGCTGGCCGGACGGGGCGCTGCGGATCATGCCGGGCATCGAGTCGCACATCGGCCCCTACACGATCGCGTGGAACATCTTCCTGCCGATCATCGTGCTGCCCGGCCTGCTGTTCACGGTGCTGCTCCTGCTGCCCTTCCTCGAGGCCTGGATCACCGGCGACAAGCGCGAGCACCACCTGCTCCAGCGCCCCCGCAACGCGCCGACCCGCACGGCGACGATGGTCGCGCTGATGACGCTCTACGGGCTGTTCTGGGCCGCGGGCGGCAACGACATCATCGCGATCCTGTTCAACTCCTCGATCAACGACATCACCTACTTCCTCCGGGCGGCCGTCTTCATCGGCCCGGTGATCGCCTTCGTGATCACCCGGCGCATCTGCATCGCCCTGCAGCGACACGACAACGAGATGCTGCTGCACGGCTACGAGACCGGCGTGATCATGCGGTCCGCCGACGGCGCCTACTCCGAGAAGCACCTCCCGGTCGCCCCGGAGAAGGCCTACGCCTGGACGGTTCGCGACCGCGGCCACGTCACCTCGATCGAGGGCCCCTCGACCGACGGGGCGACGGCCGAGGATGCCAACGGCGTTCCGGCGCCGAAGGGTCGGCTGGCGGGGGTGCGCGAGAAGGTGCGTGCTCTCTACTACGCCGATGACGTGCAGAAGCCCACCGCGGAGGAGCTGGCGGAGGCGCACCACCACGCCGAGCACGAGCACGCCCTCCAGGCGGCGCTTGACGGACATGCGGCCGATGGTCACCAGTTCGACGACCACGGTGGTTCGGTGAGCGAGAACCCGCTCCGTGGCGGGGAGCACTGAGCCGCTCGACCTTGTACCAGCGGGCCGGCGTGCGTGAGCACGCCGGCCCGCTGGCATTTCAGGAATGCCAGCGGCACGCGGTTGGTTGACTGATCAACTAAGACGAGGAAAGGTCGGTCACATGGCTCACGAGCTGCAGTTCGGTCTGGACACCTTCGGCGACGTCACGGTCGACGGGGAGGGCCGCACACTCCCCCATGCGCAGGTGCTGCGCAACGTGGTCGAGGAGGGCGTGCTCGCCGACCGTCTCGGGATCGCCGCCTTCAGCGTCGGGGAGCACCACCGCGGCGACTTCGCCATCTCCGCCCCCGACGTGGTCCTGGCCGCGCTCGCCGGCCGCACCGAGCAGATCCTGCTCGGCACCGCGGTCACGGTGCTCAGCTCCGATGACCCCGTGCGCGTCTATGAGCGCCACGCCACGCTCGACGCGCTGTCTCGAGGTCGCGCCGAGCTGACCCTGGGGCGTGGCTCGTTCACCGAGTCGTTCCCGCTCTTCGGCTTCGACCTGGCCGACTACGACGTGCTGTTCGCCGAGAAGCTCGACCTCTTCGCCGCCCTCCGATCCGAGGGGCATGTCCACTGGGAGGGCAGCATCCGGCCGCCGCTGGACGCCGAGGTGTTCCCGAAGACCGAGCGCGGTCACCTCGACGCCTGGATCGGCGTCGGCGGCTCACCCGAGTCGGTGGTCAGGACGGCCCGCTACGGCTTCCCCCTCATGCTGGCCATCATCGGCGGCGACCCCGGCCGGTTCGCGCCGTACGTCGACCTCTACCACCGCGCGCTCCGCGAGCTGAACCCTGAGGCGGGCGCCCTGCCGGTCGGCGTGCACTCCCCCGGCTTCGTCTGGGACACCGACGAGGAGGCCGCCGAGCTGCTCTTCCCACACTTCAAGGCCAACCGGGACCGGATCGGAGCCGAGCGCGGCTGGCCGCCGGCCACGCGCGGGGACTACGACGCCGAGGTCGCCCACGGCTCGCTCTACGTGGGCGCACCGGACACGGTGGCCACCAAGATCGCGCGAACCGTGCGGGCGCTCGGAATCCAGCGCTTCGACCTGAAGTACAGCAACGGCACGATGCCGCACGAGCAGCTGATGCGCTGCATCGAGCTCTACGGCACCGAGGTCATCCCGCGGGTCCGCAAGCTCCTCGCCGACTGACCGCGCCCCGGTCGGTCAGGCGAGCGCCGAACCCGCGCGGTACTGCTCGAAGGGCACGTTCCAGTCGCCGTACCCGTTCTCCAGCTCCATCGGCCGGTCGGTGCCGGTGTACTCCACGACGTCGCCGATGCGGGTCAGCTGGTAGAGCCACTCGGCGTCGGCAGCGCTCATCCCGGTGCACCCGTGCGAGACGTTGGCGTACCCCTGGGACCCGACCGACCACGGCGCGGCGTGGATGAACTCACCGGAGTAGGTCAGCCGCATCGCCCACCGGACGTCGTCGATGTCGTAGAACTCCGGGTCGCCGGCCCCGATGCCGACGGTCTCCGACCGCATCCGCCGGCTGGGGAACTTCTCCATGATCACCTTCACGCCGGAGCGGGTGGTGAAGCCCGCCTTGCCCGTGGTGATCGGCAGGGTGCGCAGCAGCGTGCCGTTCTCGTAGACCTTCATCTGGTGGGTGCGCGCATTGACGCGGTAGACGTGGGCCGCGCCGACGCTGAAGCGGATGCGGCGGTCCTCCTGGCCGTAGACGCCGTTGCCGGCCGCCACCCCGTTGACGTCGAGGTCGACCTCGACCGTCGTGCCGGCCTCCCAGTAGCGGCGGGGGCGCCAGTGTGCCTCGGTGTCGCTGAGCCAGTGCCAGGCGCCGACCTGCTCGGGGGCCGCGGTCACGTGCATGTGCTGCTCCATGGCGGCTCTGTCGCGCACCGGCACGTCGAAGTGCACCACGACCGGCATGCCGACACCGACGGTCTGCCCGTCGAGGGGCGCCACGGAGGCGAACGTCTGCCGGCTCAGCGGCAGGTCTTCGGTCGTGAACCGGCGGCGTAGCGCCGACCCGTCTCCGGAGCCGCCGGCTGCCGTCGCCCGGACCGTGTACGCCGTCCCCGGCTCGAGCCGCTCGCGCGCGGTCCACGTGCGGGCATCGGGCGACAGGTCGCCGGGCAGCACACCGGCCGCGGAGCGGACCGTGACCGCCTCCAGGGCACCACCCTCGGCGCTCACCGTGACGAGGGTGTCGACCGGGACGCCCCGCCCGCGCGCGTTGGTGGTGAGCGCGACCGTGGCGCCGGCGTCGCCGTCCTCACCACCGGTCGTGGCCGCCGCAGCATCGGCCGGCACCGCGCTGTCGCGCCCAGGATCGGTGTCACACGCGGCCAACGTGACCACCAGCGTGGCAGCGACCAGGCCGCGGTACAGGGCCGTCGATCTCATCCGCATGCTTCTCATCCCCGAGGACTTTACCTTCAACGACGAGGGGCCCGGCGTGATCGCCGGGCCCCTCGCGGGTTGCGCTGTCGCAGGAGCGTCAGTGCGCGTGCTCACCGCGGTAGTACTCGAAGATCCACCCGGACAGCGCCAGCGCGCCGACGAGACCGCCGATGATCGCCAGCCACCAGGCCGTCATGGCCAGCGCGAAGGTGATCAGCGCCAGCGTGAGCGCGCACCACAGCGGCCACCACGAGTAGGGCGGGAAGAAGCCCAGCTCACCGGCACCGTCTGCGATCTCGGCGTCCTTGCGGTCCTCCGGACGCGGGTCCATCCGCTTGGCGTGGAAACCGAGGTAGGCGGTCACCATGCCGGTCAGCAGAGTGCACATCGCCAGCGCGGAGGTTCCGGTCCAGTCGCCGCCGTTGTCGCTGCCAGAGGTCACCAGCCAGTACGTGGGGGTGACCAGCACCAGGAAGATGGTGCAGGCGCCGAACATCCAGGCTTCAAGCTTCATCGGGCTCAGCCCTCCTTACCGTCGCCGCCGCCGGTGACGGCAGCGATCTCAGCCTCAGGGCCCAGCTCGAGGGCCGCGATCTCCGGGTGGTGCAGGTCGAACGCCGGGGACTCCGACCGGATGCGGGGCAGCTGGTGGAAGTTGTGCCGCGGCGGCGGGCACGAGGTGGCCCACTCCAGCGACCGGCCCCAGCCCCACGGGTCGTCCACGGTGACGAGCGGGCCCCTGCGGCTGATGTAGACGTTGTAGAAGAACGGCAGCATCGACAAGCTGAGCAGGAACGCACCCACCGTGGAGATCTGGTTGAGCACCTCGAAGTTGTCCTCGGGCAGGTAGTCGACGTAGCGGCGGGGCATGCCCTCCACACCGAGCCAGTGCTGCACCAGGAAGGTCAGGTGGAAGCCGACGAACAGCAGCCAGAAGTGGATCTTCCCGAGTCGCTCGTCGAGCATCCGACCCATCATCTTCGGCCACCAGTAGTAGAAGCCGGCGAACATCGCGAACACCACGGTGCCGAACACCACGTAGTGGAAGTGCGCCACCACGAAGTAGGAGTCGGAGACGTGGAAGTCCAGCGGCGGGCTGGCCAGGATGATGCCGGTGAGGCCACCGAAGAGGAAGGTGGTCAGGAAGCCCAGGCTCCACAGCATCGGGGTGTCGAAGGAGATGGATCCGCCCCACATCGTGCCGATCCAGTTGAAGAACTTCACTCCTGTCGGCACGGCGATCAGGAACGTCATGCCGGAGAAGAACGGCAGGTCGACCGCTCCGGTGACGAACATGTGGTGCGCCCACACGGCCACCGAGAGGATCGCGATGCCGAGCGTCGCACCGACCAGGCCGACGTAGCCGAAGATCGGCTTGCGGCTGAAGACCGGCAGGATCTCGGTCACGATGCCGAAGAACGGCAGCGCGATGATGTAGACCTCGGGGTGGCCGAAGAACCAGAACAGGTGCTGCCACAGGATCGGCCCGCCGTGCGAGGGATCGAAGACGTGGGCGCCGAGCTGGCGGTCGGCCTCGAGGGACAGCAGCGCGCCGGCGAGCACCGGGAACGCGATCAGCACGAGCAGCGACGTGATGAAGGTGTTCCACACGAAGATCGGCATCCGCATCATCGTCATGCCCGGAGCGCGCATGCAGATGATCGTGGTCATGAAGTTGACCGCGCCAAGGATGGTGCCCAGACCGGACAACCACAGACCCATGATCCACAGGTCACCGCCGGCGCCCGGCGAGCGGACCGCGTCGGAGAGCGGGGTGTAGGCGAACCAGCCGAAGTCGGCCGCGCCGAGCGGGGTGAGGAAGCCGGAGGCGGCGATGATGCCGCCGAACAGGAACAGCCAGTAGCTGAACATGTTCAGGCGCGGGAACGCCACGTCGGGGGCGCCGATCTGGATCGGCATGATCAGGTTGCCGAACGCGAAGAACAGGGGCGTCGCGAACAGCAGCAGCATGATCGTGCCGTGCATGGTGAAGAGCTGGTTGTACAGCTCGTCGTTGACGACCTGGTTGCCGGGGAACGCCAGCTCGGAGCGGATGATCAGCGCCATCACGCCGCCGATCAGGAACCACGCGAACGCGGTGGCGCAGTACATCTTGCCGATCAGCTTGTGATCGGTGGTCGTCAGCAGGTTGAAGGCCGCGGTGCCGAGCGGCTTGCGACCTGTGGACGCCGGGGTAGAGGCGGTCGCGGTCACTCGGTCTCTCCCTGCTGGTCCTCGGAGTCGTCGCCGGCGAGGCCGGCCTGGGTGGTGGTGTAGGCGTTGCCGGTCAGCGGCTCCTCCAGGGTCCTGCCCTGCGCGGCCAGGTCCTCGACGTACGCCGCGTAGTCCTCCTGGCTCACGACCTTGACCTTGAACAGCATCCGCGAGTGTGCAACCCCGCAGAGCTCGTAGCACTTGCCGGCGTACTCGCCGATCTTGTTCGGGGTGATCGAGTAGTGGTTCACCCGGCCGGGGATGACGTCCATCCGCATGCCGAAGCCGGGGATGCCGAGGTTGTGGATCACGTCGTTGCTGCGCAGGTTGAAGCGCGTGGTCTGGTCGACCGGCAGGACGAGCGTCGGGATGTAGGACGTGGTGCCGGCCTCGAAGACGTACTCGTCGTAGACGTACTCGTCATCGGTGAGGTCCTCGTCGGCCTCCTCGGTGCGCTCCCCGACGCCGTGGTTGAAGATCCACGACCACTGGAAGCCGACGACCTCGATGGTGTTGTCGACGGGGCGGTCCTCGTCGAGGACCTCGTTCTGCGTCTTCACCGTGTGCGTGAAGAAGACGATCACCATCAGCACCGGCGCGATCGTGTAGAAGATCTCGAGCGGCAGGTTGTAGCGCGTCTGCACCGGGATCTCGTCGGGCGAGCGCCGGCGGTAACGGATGATCGCGTAGAAGATCAGGCCCCACACGACGACGCCGGTGACCAGGGCGGCGATCCACGCGCCCTGCCACAGGCTCAGGACGGCCTCGCCCTGCTCCGAGGCCTGCTCGGGCATCGCGAAGCGGCCCCACTCGTTGTCGGTGGAGCAGCCGCTCAGCAGCGCAGCGCCGGCGGCGAGCACACCCAGCAGGGCGACACGCCGGCCCCTCTTTCGTTCGGGCAAGTGCAGACCCACGAACGAGCCTCTCTCTCAAGACACACGGATACGTCCCGCAGACTATCGGAATCGCCATCGAGGTGAGGCGGCGGGTCGGACCCTAGAGTGGCGGTGTGAGAAATGCCGCGGAGCAGCCAAGGATACCCGCCGCGGCCTACCTCGATGCGGCCTCCTCCGAGCCACTCCACCCCGCCGCGCGGGAGGCGCTGCTGGCCGCGCTCGACCACGGATACGCCGACGCGCGCCGGCTCCACCGACCGGCCCGCAACGCCCGCCTGCTGCTCGACAACGCCCGCGAGGTGGTCGCCTCCTGCCTCGGCGTACGCCGTGACGAGGTGTCGTTCACCGGCTCCGGCACCGAGGCCGTCCACCGCGGCCTGCTCGGGCTCGCCGAGGGGCGTCGGGGGGTCGGGCAACGCGTCGTGCTGTCCGCCGTGGAGCACCAGTCGGTGCACCACGCGGCGGCGTGGTGGGGCGAGCCG
>JAPSKJ010000466.1 GCA_031177735.1 Nocardioides sp. | reverse complement strand
GCCGGCCGGTCGCCGTCGTGGGGTCGCGCGCGGCGACGACCTACGGCGCGGACGTCGCCGCGGAGATCGCCGCGGTCTGCTGCCGGGCCGGCCACCCGGTGGTGTCCGGCCTCGCCTTCGGGATCGACCAGGCTGCCCACCGGGGTGCTCTCGCAGTGCACGGCACGACCGTCGCCGTGCTCGCCAACGGCGTCGACCGCGCCTATCCCATCGCCCACGACCGGCTCCTCGACGCAATCGCCGCCGAGGGCGCTGTCGTCTCGGAGCTCGCACCCGGCTGCTCGCCCACGCGGGTGCGGTTCCTGTCCCGCAACCGCGTCATCGCCGCCCTGGCCGACGTCACCGTGGTGGGGGAGGCAGCCGTGCGGAGCGGAGCGCTCAACACCGCCAACTGGGCCGTCCGTCTCCACCGCATCCTCGCCGGAGTGCCCGGTCCGGTCACCAGCGCCGCGTCCCAGGGTGTCCACCAGCTCATCCGCAGCGGAGCCGCCGGCCTGGTGACCAGCGGCCAGGACGTGCTCGAGCTGCTGGGCGCCAGCGGGGAGCACATGGTCGCCGAGCCGCGGGAGCCTGCGGGGCCGCGCGACCGACTCACCCGGCGGCAGCAGCGCGTGCTCGACGCGGTGCCACTCACACGTCCGGTCCCCAGCGCGCGGATCGCACGCACGGCGGGCATCGGCGTGAGCGAGGTGAGGCGCGATCTCGACCAGCTGGCGCGGCTCGGTCTGGTCCGGGTGACACCAGGAGACGGCTGGCGGCTGACCGAGCTCGCCGCCGCGCCGACCAGCAGCCCCATGACCGACTGGCAGCCTAGACTGCCCCTGTGACCGATGAGGCTGGTGAGGCGGCCCGCGATCTGCTGGCGGAGCCGCTCGCCCGCGTCCTCGGCGACTATGAGCGGCACCTGCGCTCCGAGCGCGACCTGACCGACCACACGGTCCGCGCATACGTCGGCGACATCGCCGGACTGCTCGAGCACGCGCAGCGCCTGGGCCTCGGCGACGTCGCCGACCTCGACCTGCGTGCGCTGCGCAGCTGGCTGGCGAAGCAGCAGACGACCGGCCGGGCGCGCACCACGCTGGCTCGCCGCGCCACCGCAGCTCGCGTCTTCACCGCGTGGCTGGCGCGCACGGGACGGGTGCCCTCCGACGTCGGCGTCAGCCTGGGCTCGCCGAAGGCCCATCGGGTGCTGCCGCCCGTCCTCCGTGTCGACGAGGCCGAAGAGCTCATCCGCTCGGCTGCGCAGCGCGCCGACGACGGCAGCGCCGTCGGTCTGCGCGACGTCGCCATGCTGGAGCTGCTCTACGCCACCGGCATCCGAGTGGGGGAGCTGTGCGGACTGGACGTGGACGACGTCGACCGGGACCGCAACGTCGTCCGGGTGCTCGGCAAGGGCCGCAAGGAACGGACCGTCCCGTTCGGCGGCCCGGCGGCGCGGGCGCTGGATGACTGGCTCGTGCGCGGCCGACCGGGTCTGGCCGGCGACGGCGCCGGGCCGGCGCTGTTCCTAGGCGCCCGCGGACGCCGGATCGACCAACGTGTCGTGCGCGAGATGGTCCACCGCCGGCTGGCCGACGTGCCCGGCGCCCCCGACCTCGGACCCCACGGCCTACGGCACACCGCGGCTACGCACCTCCTCGAGGGCGGCGCCGACCTGCGCTCGGTGCAGGAGCTCCTGGGTCACGCCTCGCTCGCCACGACGCAGCTGTACACCCACGTCACCACCGACCGGCTCCGGCGGGCCTACCAGCAGGCACATCCACGCGCGTGAGCCCCGCTGGTCCGGGCGGCGGTCGCAGCGCTTCGCCCGGCCCGGGCTAGGGCTCATCGCGCCACAGAGGCAGCAGCCGGACCGGACCGCCGCCGACCAGGCGCAGCGGATCCAGATAGATGTCCGGGTCAGCGATCCAGCCCCAGTGCAGGCAGGTCGACGGTGCGCAGTGGGAGAGGGTCGCGGTGAGCCGGCCGATCGAGGCGCCGGCTGCCACAGCTGCGCCGACCTTCCGCCTGGTGGTCACGGGCTCGTAGGTGGTGCGTGTCGGACCGTGGTCCACCACGACCACGCCGCGTCCCGCGATCACGCCGGCGAAGACCACCGTGCCAGCAAGCGCGGCATGGACCCTCTGGCCCGGGGCACCGAGAAGATCGACGCCGCGGTGGCCGGCGCCCCACTCGGCCTCCGGCGGGTCGAAGT
>JAPSKJ010000465.1 GCA_031177735.1 Nocardioides sp. | reverse complement strand
CGCATCAGCACCAGCAGGGCGGTGGCGACCCAGCCGACGGCGGCATAGGTCGGGAGCACCCCGATCAGGAAGGTCGCGATGCCCATCGTCAGCAGCGAGATCACCAGGGTGGTCTTGCGGCCGAGCCGGTCGCCGAGGTGGCCGAAGAAGATGGCGCCGATCGGTCGGGCCACCATCGCAGCGCCGAACACGGCGAAGGACGCCAGCAGGGCGGTGGTCGGGTCGCCGGAGGGGAAGAACAGGGTGGGGAAGACCAGCACTGCCGCGGTCGCGTACGCGTAGAAGTCGTAGAACTCGATCGTGGTGCCGATGAGGCTGGCGATGAGGACACGTGAACGCGGGTTCGCGGGGGCGGTAGGCGTGGAAGCCGTGGCGGACATAGGAGTAGTGCGGTCCTTCGGTGAGAGCGAACAAAGTCGTGCGCCGGAGCGCGGTCTCATTCTATGAGCCGACCATCTCGGTGCATGAGACGGGTCCGACGGGTGACCGGGCCGGGCACGCGCAGGGTGGCGGGACGGCGTCTGAGAGAATGACCCGGTGACCGAGTCCCTGCCTGCCTCGACCGATGTGCTCGTCGTCGGCGCCGGGCCGGCGGGATCCGCGGCGGCGGCGTGGGCCGCACGCGCGGGGCTCGACGTGGTGCTGGCCGACGCAGCGGCCTTCCCGCGCGACAAGACCTGCGGTGACGGGCTGACCCCGCGGGCGACCGCGGAGCTGATCCGGCTCGGGCTGGAGGACTGGCTGCGGGCGCACCCGGTCAACCGCGGGCTCCGGGCGCACGGGTTCGGCCAGACGCTGGAGCTGCCCTGGCCCGGCGGATCCTTGCCGGCCTGGGGCTCGGCCGTCGCGCGCACCGAGCTCGACGACCACCTGCGCACCACCGCGATCAAGTCGGGCGCCGTCGCGGTCGAGAACGCCAAGGCCGTCGACGTACGCATGGACGGCGACCGGGTCCTCGCCGTCGTCTTCACGCGCTCGACCGGGTCACGCACGGAGACCGTCGAGGTCGCGTGCCGGCGACTGGTCGTCGCCGACGGGGTCCGCTCGCCGCTCGGCAAGGTGCTCGGCCGCGAGTGGCACCGCGACACCGTCTACGGCGTGGCCGGACGGTCGTACGTCGCCTCGTCGATGTCCGACGACCCGTGGATCAGCTCGCACCTGGAGCTGCGGTCGCCACAGGGCGAGGTCCTCTCGGGCTACGGCTGGGTCTTCCCGCTCGGCACGGGTGAGGTCAACCTCGGCGCGGGCACCCTCGCCACCGCGAAGCGGCCGGCCGACGTGGCGATCCGCCCGCTGATGGCGGCCTACGCCGAGTCGATCCGCGAGGAGTTCGGCCTCTCCGGCGAGCTGCGGGCCGAGGCGTCGGCACTGCTGCCGATGGGCGGAGCGGTCACCGGCGTGGCCGGCCGCAACTGGGCGCTGGTCGGCGACGCCGCCGGGTGCGTCAACCCGCTCAACGGCGAGGGCATCGACTACGGGCTGGAGGGCGGTCGGCTGGTCGCCGAGATGCTCGCCGCGGATCCCGCGGTCGACCTCGCGTCGGCGTGGCCGGCGCTGCTGCGCGAGCACTACGGGGAGTCCTTCTCCATCGCCCGCCGGCTCGCCGGGATCGCCACCAACCCGCGGCTCGTGGCCGCGCTCGGGCCGGTCGGCATGCGCTCGGACTTGCTGATGACGCTCGCGCTGCGCTGGATGGGCAACCTGGTCACCGACGAGGACCGTGACCGCGCGGCCCGGGTGTGGCGCTGGGCCGGGCGTCGCTCGATCGCCCGCGACGCCAGGCCGCCGTTCTCATGACGCCCGGCACCCCCAAGCGGCGCCGGAACAACCGGCTGCCGCAGGTCCAGCGAGTGGCGGCGTACGCCGTGGTGCTCCGCGACGACAAGATCCTGCTCTCCCGGCTCTCCGACACCCTGGTGCAGGACCCGACCTGGACGCTGCCCGGTGGTGGCCTCGACCACGGGGAGGACCCGCGGGCCGCGGTGGTCCGCGAGGTGCACGAGGAGACCGGGCTGCCGGTCGAGATCGGCGAGACCGCGTGGGTCCTCTCCGCCCATCGGGCCAACACCTGGCGGCGGGGCCGGCGGGTCGATGCGCACGCGCTGCGGATCGTGTACGACGGCTGGGTGCCGGTCGACGCCCCGGAGCCGCGCACCGTGGAGGTCGGAGGGTCCACCGCCGAGGCGGCCTGGGTGCCGGTCG
>JAPSKJ010000046.1 GCA_031177735.1 Nocardioides sp. | reverse complement strand
GGGTGCCGTGGACGTAGCCGGTGGCGGCCACCATGCCGCTGTCGTCGACGGAGGAGAGCAGCTCGAGGGTGCCCTCGTCGAACAGCGCGGTGAGCCGGTGCAGCGGGTGCCGCGGGTCGTCCTCGCGCCGCGGCTTGGCCGCCGCGGCGCTACCGGCTGTCGCCGGCGCCGTCGCGGTCATCAGAAGCTCCCGAACGCCACGGCGACGTTGGCGCCGCCGAAGCCGAAGGAGTTGTTGAGGGCCACGATGGTGCCCAGCGGCAGGTCGCGGGGCTTGGTGGCGATGTCGAGCTCGACCTGGGGGTCCTGCTCGTCGAGGTTGATCGTCGGCGGCGACACGCGGTTCTGCAGCGCCAGCACGGTGGCGACAGCCTCCAGCGCACCCGCGCCACCCAGCAGGTGGCCGGTCATCGACTTGGTGCTGGTGACGACCACGTCGGTGGCGTGCGCGCCGAGGGTCGCGTGGAGCATGAGGCTCTCCGCCACGTCGCCCTGCGGGGTGGAGGTGGCGTGGGCGTTGACGTGGGCCACGGCGGACGGGTCGACCTCGCCGTCGGTCAGGGCGCGCACGATGGCGCGGGCCCCTCCGCGTCCGGCCGGGTCGGGCTGGGCGATGTCGTGGGAGTCGGCGGTGATGCCGGCGCCGAGCACTTCGGCGTAGATCCGGGCGCCGCGGGCCTGGGCGTGCTCGAGGCGCTCGAGCACCAGGACGCCGGCGCCCTCCCCGAGCACGAAGCCGTCGCGCCCGGTGTCCCAGGGCCGGCTCACCGTGGTCGGGTCGCCCTGGTTCTTCGACAGCGCCATCATGTTGGCGAAGGCGGCGATCGGCAGCGGGTGGATGGCCGCCTCGGTGCCACCGGCGATCATCACGTCGGCACGGCCGAGCCGGATCTGGTCGAGGGCGAGCGCGATGCCCTCGTTGCCCGAGGCGCAGGCGGACACCGAGGTGTGCGCACCGGCCTTCGCGCCGGCGTACAGGCTGATGTTGGCGGCCGGGGCGTTGGGCATGAGCATGGGGACCGCCAGGGGAGAGACCCGGCGCGGGCCCTTCTCCTTGAGCGTGTCGTAGTTGGACAGCAGGGTGGTGACGCCACCGATACCGGAGGCGACCGCCACCCCCACCCGCTCCCCGTCGAGGGCGCCGGAGCTGATGGCGTCCTCCAGACCGGCGTCGCGCCAGGCTTCCTGGGCGGCGACGAGTGCCAGCTGGGTCGACCGGTCCAGTCGCCGGGCGACGACGCGGTCGAGCACCTCAGTGGGCTCGACGGCCGCCCGCCCGGCGATCCGGACCGGAAGCTCCTCGGCCCACTCCTCGGTGAGGGCGCGGATGCCCGAGCGCCCGGCGAGCAGTGCTTCCCAGGTGCTTGCGACGTCTCCGCCGACGGGGTTGGTCGTGCCAAGCCCGGTCACGACGACTCGTGTGCGGCTCATGGGTGCCTTTCGAGGAGATGCGGGTGGGGAGGGTTGATCAGGTCAGACGTTGGCGCCGGCGCCCTCGATGTAGGACACCGCGTCGCCGACGGTCTTGAGGTTCTTCACCTCGTCGTCGGGGATGGTCACGCCGAAGCGCTCCTCGGCGGCGACGACGACCTCGACCATCGAGAGGGAGTCGACGTCGAGGTCGTCCACGAAGGACTTGTCGAGCTGGACGTCGTCGACGTCGACACCGGCGACCTCGTTGACGATCTCGGCGAGGGCTGCGCGGATCTCTTCGGTGGTGGACATGTGCTTCCTTTCGGGTGGGTTGTGCCGAGAACTCGGCGGACAAGGGAACGACTGGGCGTGACCAGGGCGGTCAGGGGACGATGACGACCTGTGCGGCGTAGGTGAGGCCGGCACCGAAGGCGATGAAGAGCGCGAGGTCGCCGCTCTTCGCCTCGCCGTCGGCCTTCATCCGGGCCAGCGCGAGCGGGATGGAGGCGGCCGAGGTGTTGCCGGCCTCGGCGATGTCACGAGCGATGCGCACGTGCTCGGGCAGCTTCATCGACCGGGCGAGCGTGTCGACGATGCGCATGTTGGCCTGGTGGGGCACGAAGATGTCGAGCTGGTCGGCGCTCACGCCGGCACGGTCGAGCGCCTCCAGGGCCACCTTGGCCATGGCGAAGGAGGCCCATCGGAAGACGGCGTTGCCCTCCATCACCAGGTGCGGCATGGTGGCGGTGCCGCCGGCGGCCGAGGCGGCCAGAGCGTCGCGCCAGTCCTCGCGCTGGCGGATCAGGTTGGCCTGCTCGCCCTGGGAGCCCCACACCACGGGGCCGATGCCGGGAGTGTCGCTCGGTCCGACCACCACCGCGCCCGCGCCGTCGGCGAAGATGAACGCGGTGCCGCGGTCGGTCACGTCGGTGATGTCGGAGAGGCGCTCCACGCCGATGACGAGCACGTGGCGGGCGCTGCCGCCGCGGACGAGGTCGGACGCGAGGGCGACACCGTGGCAGAAGCCGGCGCAGGCGGCGGAGATGTCGAAGGCGGCCGCCTGCTCGGTGCCGAGCTCGTGGGCCACCAAGGTGGCGACCGCGGGAGTCTGGAGCAGGTGGCTGACGGTCGCCACGATCACGCAGTCGACCTGACGCGGGTCGAGCCCGGCGTCGGCGATGGCGTCACGCGCGGCCGAGACGGCCATCATCTGGACCGTCTCCTCCGGCGTCGCCCAACGGCGCTCGCGGATGCCGGTGCGCTGGCGGATCCACTCGTCGCTGGAGTCGATCGCCTCGACCAGGTCGGCGTTGGGGATCACCCGGCTCGGGCGGTAGACACCCAGGCCCAGCAGTCCGGTGTGGGTGGCACCCGCGGACGGGGCGATCATCGGGGCGCTCATGCCACGCCCTCGGGGTGCAGGCGGAGCAGCGGCTGACCGGGTGCCACCGGGTCGCCGTCCTCGACCAGCCACTCGACCACCTGACCGCCGTGCGCAGCGGTGATCGGCACCTCGTCGCGCAGGCTCGAGACCGAACCGATCGGCGTGCCGGCGGGCAGCACGTCGAGGCCCGCCGTGTCACCGGCACGGCGGAACGTGCCCTTGGTCGGCGAGACCACCATCCGCCAGGTGGGGGAGACGTCCATGTGCGATGCCTCGCCGTGGGCCTCGCAGAACGCGCGCGCAGCGTCGAGGTCGTCAGGGCTCTTGAGGGCGAAGGTCTCCACGCCCTTGAGGGCACGCTTGGCGATCCCGGTCAGGGTGCCGGCGGGCGGCATCTCCAGGATGCCGGTGACGCCGAGGTCGGACATCGTCTCCAGGCACAGGTCCCAGCGGACCGGGTTGGCGATCTGGCCGACGATGCGCGAAAGCACCTCCGGGCCGCTGTGGACGATGCGGCCGTCGGCGTTGGAGATCACCGAGGTGCGGGGGTCGTGCACGGAGACGCTGCGAGCCAGCCGTGCGAGCCGGTCGACCGCCGGGGCCATGTGGTGGGTGTGGAACGCCCCGGCCACGCTCAGCGGCATCAGCCGTGCCTTGGCCGGCGGGTCGGCGGCCAGGGCGGCGAGCTGCTCGGTGGTGCCGGCCGCGACGACCTGCCCGGGGCCGTTGTCGTTGGCGGCGGTCAGCCCGTGGCGCTCCAGCGTGGCGAGCACCTCCTCGCGGTCACCGCCCAGGACCGCGGTCATGCCGGTCGGCGTCGCGGCGGCGGCCTTGGCCATGGCCAGGCCGCGCTCGCGGACGAGCACCATGGCCTGCTCTGCGGTGATCACCCGAGCACCGGCAGCGGCGGTGAGCTCACCGACGCTGTGGCCCGCGACCGCCCCGATCTTGGTGAAGGCGTCGGCGGGATGCGGGAAGAGCTCGAGGGCGGCGACCAGGCCGGTGGCGACCAGCAGCGGCTGGGCGACCTCGGTGGCGCGGATGGCGTCGGCGTCGCCCTCGGTCCCGTAGTGGATCAGGTCGAGGTCGGCCACCGTGGAGAGCCACTCGAAGCGGGCGGCGAAGACGGGGTCGGCGAGCCAGGGGGTCAGGAAGCCGGGCGTCTGGGCGCCTTGGCCGGGAGCGACGATGACAAGCACGTCATCAACTGTGCCGGTCGCGCGACGCCGACCGGGGACTGGCGCGCACGAAACTGCAGGGCAAAACTTTGGAGGGTTCCTACAAATCACCGACATTGGCGGCTGGTGTGTCCAGAGCGCTCTCGGCCGCTCGGCCGACGTCGTGGAGCCGCCCGAGCGCCAGGGCGATCTGCAGGGTGAAGGCGTCGCGGGGCGAGCCGGGGGAGAAGCCGGTCAGGTCTGCCGCCTGGCGCAGCCGGTAGCGCACCGTGTTGGGGTGGACGAAGAGCTCCCGGGCGGTGCCCTCGATGGACCCGCCGGTGGAGAAGTACGCCGTCAGCGTCTCGATCAGCGTGCCGCGGGCCTCCAGCAGCGGCCGGTAGACCTCCTCGACGAGGTGGGCGCGTGCGGTGGCGTCGCCGGCCAGCGCCCGCTCGGGCAGCAGCTCGCTGCTCAGTGCCGGACGGGGTGCGCCGGGCCACGCGGCCGCCACCTTGGCGGCAGCGACCGCCGAGCGGGCGGCGAGGTGGGCCTGGGGCAGGCCGTCGGCCAGCGGCCCGGCGATCACCGGCCCGGGCCCGAACAGGCCGGAGACCGCCGATGCGGCAGCGCGGGGGTCGCCCGCGCCGGCGAGCAGCACGACCAGACGGTGACCCTGCACCCCGCACAGCACGTCCAGGCCGGCGCTGCGGGCCGCCCGGCGCACCGCGTCGATGACGGTGGCCTCGGAGCGGCGGGCGGGGGCGTTGCCGAGCACCACCGCCACCGCGCCGCGCGAGTCCCAGCCCAGCGCCCCGGCGCGGGAGAGGATCGCCTCGTCGGTCTCGCCACGCAGCACCGCGTCGACGACGAGCGCCTCCAGCCGGGCGTCCCAGGCGCCCCGCTGCTCGGCCGCGCGTGCGTAGACCTCCGCCGTGGCGAAGGCGACCTCGCGGGCGTAGCGCGACACCGCCGCGTGCACGTCGGGCGCGTCGGCCGGCTCGAGCAGGTGGTCGAGGTTCTCCTCGACCACGGCGATGGAGAGCCGCACCAGGTCGACGGTCTGCTGCAGGGTGATCACGCCGGCCAGGGCGCGCGGCGCCGCACCGTAGACACTGGCCGCCAGGTCGGGGCCGGTCACGGGAGTGTCCGGGCCGGCGGCGTACCACTCGACGAAGCCGCGGATGCCGGCCTGCACGATGACGCCCACCCAGGAGCGGTCCTCCGCGGGCAGGTGGCGGAACCAGGCCATGTCGGCCTCCATCCGCGCCATCGCGTCGGTGGCGAGCCGTCCGGTCGATCGACGCAGGACCCGCACAGCGCGGGCACGAGGATGGCTTCTCGGCACGCTGGAATCCTCCCATCCGGTGACCCGGGCCGCACGGAGTGGTTGAATCCTGCAATCGTCACCCACGACGCCGGGAGGCCGCTCGATGCGCGAGGTGCAGTTCCTGACCGTCCACGGTCACCGCCGCGCGTTCGTGCTGGCCGGGCCGCCCCCGGGCAAGGCGCCGGCGCTCCTGCTCCTGCACGGCCTGGCCTGCGACCACACCACCTGGGACTCGGTGATCGACGAGCTCGCGCAGACCCACACGGTGCTGGCGCCGGACTTCCTGGGGCACGGCCGGTCGGACAAGCCGCGCGCCGACTACACCGTCGCCGGCTACGCCAACGGCATGCGTGACCTGCTCACGGTGCTCGGCATCGACAAGGTCAGTGTCATCGGGCACAGCTTCGGCGGCGGCGTGGCGATGCAGTTCGCCTACCAGTTCCCCGAGCGCACCGAGCGGCTGATGCTGGTCGACCCCGGCGGCCTCGGCCGCGAGGTGAGCGTGCTGATCAAGTCGATCAGCCTGCCCGGCTGGCAGCACCTGATGGGTCTGCTGACGCTGCCGGGCCTCCGGCACGCCGAGGTCGCCGCACTGCGCCACCTGGCCAAGCTCCCGACCTCGACCACCCGTGACCTCGGTGAGATCGCGACCATCCTGGAGAGCTGGAAGGACCCCCGCACACGGCGGGCGATCGTCCATCTCGTGCGCGCCGCGATCGACTGGCGCGGGCAGGTGCTCTCGATGCGGGACCGCGCCTACCTGACCGAGCACATGCCGGTCTACATCCTGTGGGGCAAGGACGACAAGGTGATCCCGGCGCTCCACGCGGAGGCGGCACGCGCGCTGGCGCCCAGGGCGCGGATCACCGTGCTCCCCGACGCCGGGCACTTCCCGCACAAGGACCACCCCGAGGCGTTCGTGGCGCTGGTGCGCGACTGGCTCGACCACACCGAGCCGGCGACCTACAGCCGGGCTCGCTGGCGGCGGCTGCTGCGCACCGGGGGTGGGGTGCCCGACGTGCGTGCCGTGCCCACCGCGACAGCATGACCACGGCCTGAGCTCCTCGGCCGGAACTGCGACGAGGGGCCGGCGCGTTCGCGCCGGCCCCTCGTCGTTCGACGTCGGTCGCTCAGGCGTCGCCGCCCTCCTGGGCCACACCCGCGACGGCGGTCGGGTCGTCGATGCGGTACGCCGCGAACGCCTTCTCCACCAGCGTGGGGTCGATCTCGCCGGCATCGGCGAGGGCCTGCAGCGCCTGCACGACGACCGACTGCGCATCGATCCGGAACGCCCGCCGGGCGGCGGGCCGGGTGTCGGCGAAGCCGAACCCGTCGGCGCCGAGGACGCGGTAGTCCTCAGGCACCCACCGGGCGATCTGCAGCGGCACGGCCCGCATGTAGTCGGAGACCGCGACGACGGGGCCGCTGGAGTCACTGAGCCGCTCGGTGACGAACGGCGTGCGGGACGTCTCGCCCGGGTGCAGCAGGCTCCACTCCTCGGCCGCGACCGCGTCGCGAGCGAGCTCGTTCCACGAGGTCACCGACCACTGGTCGGCCTGCACGCCGAACTCGTCACGCAGGATCTGCGCGGCCTCCTCGATCCACGGCATCGCCACGCCCGAGGCCATCAGCCGCACCCGCGGACCGTCACCCTCGGCGCGCGCGACCTGGTGCATGCCGCGCAGGATGCCGTCGACGTCCACGTCGGCCGGCTCGGCCGGCATGCTGATCGGCTCGTTGTAGACGGTGAGGTAGAAGATGACGTCCTCGGCGTTCTCGCCGTACATCCGCTCCAGACCGCTGCGCATGATGTGCGCGACCTCGTAGGCGTAGGCCGGGTCGTAGTGCACGACGGCCGGGTTCGTCGCCGCGAGCAGCGGGGAGTGGCCGTCGGCGTGCTGCAGGCCCTCACCGGTGAGCGTGGTGCGGCCGGCGGTGGCGCCGATGAGGAAGCCGCGCGCGAGCTGGTCGGCCATCGCCCAGATGGAGTCGCCGGTGCGCTGGAACCCGAACATCGAGTAGAAGATGTAGAACGGGATCATGTGCTCGCCGTGGGTGGAGTACGCCGACCCGGCGGCCGTGGCCGAGGCGAGCGCGCCCGCCTCCGAGATGCCCTCGTGGAGCATCTGGCCCTGCGGGGACTCCTTGTAGGAGAGCAACAACTTGCGGTCGACCGATTCGTACTGCTGACCGCCGGGGTTGTAGACCTTCGCGGACGGGAACATCGCGTCCATGCCGAACGTGCGGTACTCGTCCGGCGCGATCGGCACGATCCGCTGGCCGATCTCGGGGTCCTTCATCCAGTCCTTGAGCAGACGGACGACGGCCATCGTGGAGGCGATCTTGTTCTTGCCCGAGCCCTGCTTGAGCGCGCTGTAGACCGAGTCGCCGGGCAGCTTGAGCGGCGTGGCGCGCACGACCCGCTTGGGCAGCGAACCGCCGAGCTGCCTGCGCCGCTCCATCATGTACTCGAACTCGGCCGACTTCTCGCCGGGGTGGAAGAACGGCGCGCTGCCGGTCTCCTCATAGGCCCGCTCGAGGTCGCGGTCCGAGATGGGCAGGTAGAGCCGGTCCCGGAACTTCTTCAGGTCGTCCTGGGTCAGCTTCTTCATCTGATGCGTGGCGTTCTTGCCCTCGAGGGCGTCGATCGTCCAGCCCTTGATGGTCTTGGCCAGGATGACGGTCGGCTGACCGACGTGCTTGGTGGCGGCGTCGAAGGCGGCGTACACCTTGCGGTAGTCGTGGCCACCGCGCGGCAGCTTGCGGATCTGCTCGTCGGTCATCTCCTCGACCATCTTGCGCAGCCGCGGGTCACCGCCGAAGAAGTGCTCGCGGATGTAGTCGCCGGACTCGACCGAGTAGGTCTGGAACGCGCCGTCGGGGGTGGTGTTCATCTTGTTGACGAGCACGCCGTCGACGTCGCGCGCGAGCAGCTGGTCCCACTCGCGGCCCCAGACGACCTTGATCACGTTCCATCCGGCGCCGCGGAAGTTCGCCTCGAGCTCCTGGATGATCTTGCCGTTGCCGGTGACCGGGCCGTCGAGCTGCTGGAGGTTGCAGTTGACCACCCAGACCAGGTTGTCGAGCTCCTCGCGGGCGGCCACCCGGATGGCGCCGAGCGACTCGGGCTCACCCATCTCGCCGTCGCCGAGGAACGCCCAGACCTTCTGGTCGCTGGTGTCCTTGATGCCGCGGTTGTGCAGGTAGCGGTTGAACCGGGCCTGGTAGATCGAGTTGATGCCGGTCAGGCCCATCGAGACCGTCGGGAACTCCCAGAAGTCCGGCATCAGTCGGGGGTGGGGGTAGGAGGACAGGCCGGCACCTCGGCCGTGCTGGACCTCCTGGCGGAACCGGTAGAGCTGGTCCTCGGTGAGCCGGCCCTCGAGGAAGGCGCGGGCGTAGATGCCGGGGGAGGCGTGACCCTGGATGTAGATCTGGTCGCCGCCGCCGGGGTGGTCCTTGCCGCGGAAGAAGTGGTTGAAGCCCACTTCGTACAGGCTGGCGCTGGACTGGTAGGTCGCGATGTGGCCGCCGACCTCGAGACCCTTGCGGTTGGCGCTGGAGACCATCACCGCGGCGTTCCAGCGGATGAAGGCGCGGATGCGTCGCTCCGCCTCCTCGTCACCCGGGAACCAGGGCTCGCGCTCCGGCGGGATGGTGTTGATGTAGTCCGTGCTCCGGAGTGCCGGCACGCCCACCTGTGCCTCGCGGGCACGCTCCAGAAGACGCAGCATGATGTAGCGCGCTCGCTCGCGGCCGCGCTCGCCGAGCATGGCGTCGAAGGAGGCGATCCAGTCCTGTGTCTCTTCCGGATCGATGTCGGGGAGCTGGGTCGGCAGGCCCTCGTGGATGACGGTGGCGCTCCGGGCGGGGGTGGTGCCGGAGCCGTTGGTTACGTCGGTCACCCCCGAATCGTCCCACCGCAACGCGCGCGAGAAAAACTACCGGCCAGTAGTTCTGAAGGATGGACCGGGAGCGCTCCCAATCTTGCGTCACCATGGAGGGGTGCGCCACGCCGCGCATGGCGGAGTCTTGCGTCGGCAACCACTTGTCCGCTGGACTACGCACACACGTAGCGACATACGTGGACCAGTGCGCGGCGAGTGGGTCGCGCAAATTCAGGCAGACGGAGGAAGACGTTGAGCTCGACCGCGGGTGGCGGGTCCACCCAGACAGGCGCCGCCGGACCGGCGGAGCGACTGGGATTCAAGCCAGGCATGGTGATCCAGGAGCTCGGCTGGGACACCGACAGCGATGACGAGCTCCGGGTGGCCATCGAGGACGCGATCGATGCCGACATGGTCGACGGCGACTACGGCAACGTGGTCGACGCCGTGCTGCTGTGGTGGCGCAGCGACGACGGCGACCTCGTCGACGGTCTCGTCGACTCGCTCACCGACCTGGTCGGTGGCGGCTCGATCTGGCTGCTGACGCCCAAGGTGGGTCGGCCCGGAGCGGTCGACCCGGCCGACATCGCGGAGGCCGCGCCGATCGCCGGGCTCGCTCAGACGACTACCGCCTCGGTGAGCAAGGACTGGGCGGCCACCCGGCTGGTGGCGCCGAAATCCTTGACGCGATGATCCCTGCATGAACCGAGCACTGCCGAGCATCCTGGAGTCCCTCGCGTCCAGGGCGGCTGCCGCCGGCACGCCGGTCAAGGTCTTGGCGGGGTCGGGCGTCGTGCGTCCGTTCCCCCCGTCGGTGCTGGCCCGACTGGCCAGGACCCTCGTGCAGTGGGGCACCGGCCCGGCCGGTGGCTTCGCGACCCTGGCGGTGCGCTACCCCGACCGGCTCGGCCTGGTCGACGAGCTCGGCAGCCTCACCTTCGGGGAGCTGCACCGACGATCCAACGCGCTCGCCCGGGCGCTGGCCGAGCGCGGTGTCGGTGAGGGCGACAACGTCGCCATCATGTGCCGCAACCACCGCGGGTTCGTCGACGCGACGCTGGCCGTCAACAAGCTGGGCGCCGACGTCCTCTACCTCAACACCGCATTCGCCGGGCCCCAGCTGGCCGATGTGCTCGAGCGTGAGCAGCCCACGCTGGTCATCCACGACGAGGAGTTCACCGAGCTGCTCGCCGGTGCCCCGGGCGGGGAGCGGATCGTCGCGTGGACCGAGACCGACGCGCCAGAGGTCACCCTCGAGTGCCTCATCGCCCGCGGCGACGCCGCGGACGTGCCGGCGCCGTCCCGCCGCGGCCGGCTGATCATCCTGACCTCCGGCACGACCGGTACGCCGAAGGGCGCGCCCCGCAACGAGGCCGGGATCGACGCGGCGGTCTCGATGATGTCGCGGATCCCGCTCAAGGCCGGCTGGCGCACCCACGTCGCCGCCCCGCTCTTCCACACCTGGGGACTCGCGCACCTGCTGCTCGGCATGCTGCTCGGCTCGACGCTCGTGCTGCGACGCACCTTCGACCCCGAGCAGATGCTGGAGGCGGTGGCCTCGGAGCGGTGCGAGGCGGTCGTCGTCGTCCCGATCATGCTGCAGCGCGTGCTGGCGCTCCCGGAGGAGCGGCTGGCGGCGTACGACCTCTCTCACGTGAAGGTCGTCGCCTCGTCGGGCTCGGCCCTGCCCGGCGACATCGCGCTGGCCTGGATGGACGCCTTCGGCGACCACCTCTACAACATCTACGGCTCCACCGAGGTCGCCTACGCCTCCATTGCGACGCCCACCGACCTGCGTGAGGCGCCCGGCTCGGCGGGCAAACCGCCATGGGGCACGACGGTCAAGATCTTCGACGAGACCGGTCGCGAGGTCGAGCCCGGGGAGTCGGGCCGGATCTTCGTGGGCAACGGGATGCTGTTCGAGGGCTACACCGGCGGCGGCCACAAGGAGATGCGGGACGGGCTCATGTCGACCGGGGACGTCGGCCGGTTCGGCGACGACGGCCGGCTCTACGTCGAGGGCCGCGACGACGAGATGATCGTCTCCGGCGGTGAGAACGTCTTCCCCAAGGAGGTCGAGGACTGCCTGGCGCGCCACCCGCACGTGCGTGAGGCGGCCGCCATCGGCGTCGACGACCCGCAGTGGGGCAAGCGGCTGCGCGCCTTCGTCGTCGTCGACGACGACGCCTGCACCGAGGACGACCTCAAGGACTGGGTGAAGCAGAACCTCGCGCGCTACAAGGTCCCGCGGGAGGTCGTGCTCCTCGACGAGCTGCCCCGCAACGCGACCGGCAAGGTGCGCAAGTTGGACCTGAGCGGGTGGGGTGAGCGGTGAGCGGGCTTGCCATCGGGGGCCCGGCCCCCGACTTCACCCTGCGCGACCAGTTCGGCCAGGACGTCACCCTGTCGTCGTACCGCGGCTCCAAGGCGGTCGCGCTGCTCTTCTATCCGGCGGCGTTCTCCGGCGTGTGCACGGGCGAGATGGCCGGGATCCGCGACCGGCTCGACGAGTTCCTGACCTTCGACACCGAGGTCATCGGCATCTCGTGCGACCCGATCTACGCGCTGCGGGTCTTCGCCGACACCGACGGGCTGAACTTCCCGCTGCTGTCCGACTTCTGGCCGCACGGCGAGGTCACCCGGGCCTATGACGTCTTCGACGAGTCCAAGGGGACGCCGCGGCGCTCGTCGTACGTCATCGACCGGGACGGGAGGGTGCGCTGGTCGGTGCACCACGCGTCTGCGGACGGGCGCGACCTCGACGAGCACCTGCGCCAGCTCCGGGCAGCCGCGGAGAGCTGAGCCGGTGGTCTGGACCGCTGGCGGCAGTTTCGCCCGATCGCGTGCGTGACTGCCCGAGCCGATCTAGTCTTCTCTTCGTTGAACCGCTGGTGACCCGAGACGCCAGCGGTTCGACTTATTTCCGGGTCGACTTCTCGCGCGCGCAGACAACCCCGAGGGTTCGCTCGCTCCGCCCCGGCTCGCGTAGTCTGTGCGGCGCTTCGCGGGCGTATAGCTCAGTTGGTAGAGCGCTTCCCTTACAAGGAAGATGTCAGGGGTTCGAGTCCCTTTGCGCCCACCCACGATCGGGTCGGTCCCGCGTCGCCGCAGCGATGTAGCGCAGCCATGTACCGGGGCCATGTACCGGGGCGGTGTGCCGCGGGGACCGCAACCTCGACCGGCGAACCGGGCCGATATTGCGGTGCGGGGTGACCCCGGCCGGTGCTACAAATCAGGCGCAGGACCGCACTTCGAGCAAGAGGAGCCCCACCGTGCTGATCGACGAGCGTCACCTAGCACCTGGCCGTGCGCTGACGTCGTAGCAGTCTGACCCCTGGCTCCGATGTCGGCGCGTTCGCTGACGATCCTCGGAGTCATATGTCCCTCACCCACAACCCGTCCGTCGTCCTCGCCGACGTCTCGTTCGACTGGCCTGACGGCACTCCGGTCCTCGACGGCATCTCCGCCGCGTTCGGCACCGGTTGCACCGGCCTCATCGGAGCCAACGGCACCGGCAAGACCACGCTGCTCAGGCTGATCGGCGCGGACCTCACACCGACGAGCGGTTCGATCACCGTCTCCGGCCGGGTCGGCTACCTCTCCCAGCACCTGGTCCTGCAGACCACCACGACCGTCGCGGACCTCCTCGGGATCCGGGAGCAGATCGACGCG
>JAPSKJ010000464.1 GCA_031177735.1 Nocardioides sp. | reverse complement strand
AGCTCCCCGCGGTCCACGAAGCCCATCGCCAGCACGGTCTCGCGGATCGTCGCGCCGCCCGCCAGCGCCTGCTTGGCGACCTTGGCGGCGGCCTCGTAGCCGATGTACTTGTTCAGCGGCGTGACGATGCTCGGCGAGGACTCCGCATAGGCGCGCATCCGGTCGGCGTCGGGGGTGATGCCGTCGACGCAGCGCTGCGCGAGCACGACCGAGGAGTTGGCCAGCAGCCGGACCGACTCCAGCAGGTTGCGCGCCATCACCGGCATCGCGACGTTGAGCTCGAAGCTGCCCGAGGCGCCCGCGGCGGTCACGGCGGCGTCGTTGCCGATCACCTGCATGCACACCATCAGGGTCGCCTCCGGGATCACCGGGTTGACCTTGCCCGGCATGATCGAGGAGCCAGGCTGCAGGTCGGGCAGGTGGATCTCGGCCAGGCCCGTGGTCGGCCCCGAGGCCATCCAGCGCAGGTCGTTGCAGATCTTGGTCAGCCCGACGGCGATGGTGCGCAGCACTCCGGAGAGCTCCACCAGCGAGTCGCGGGTGCCCTGGGCCTCGAAGTGGTTGCGCGCCTCGGTGAACTCCTGGCCGGTGGCCGTCGAGAGCGCGGCGATGACCTGCTGCGGGAATCCGGCCGGGGTGTTGATGCCGGTGCCGACGGCGGTGCCGCCCAGCGGCAGCTCCCGCACCCGAGGAAGGACGCTGGTGAGCCGCTCGGCCGCGTAGCGGACCGTGGCGGCGTACCCCCCGAACTCCTGGCCGAGCATCACCGGGGTCGCGTCCATCAGGTGGGTGCGGCCGCTCTTGACCAGGCCGGCGAACTCCTCGGCCTTGCGCTCCAGCGAGGACGCCAGGGTGTCCAGCGCCGGCAGGAGGTCCTCTTCCACCGCCAGTGCGGCCGCGACGTGGATCGCGGTCGGGAAGGTGTCGTTGGAGGACTGGGAGGCGTTGACGTGGTCGTTGGGGTGCACCTCGGTGCCCGCACGCGCCGCGAGCGTCGCGATGACCTCGTTGGCGTTCATGTTCGACGAGGTGCCGGATCCGGTCTGGAAGACGTCGATCGGGAACTGGCTGTCGTGCCGCCCGGCGGCCACCTCGTCGGCCGCAGCGATGATCGCCTGGGCCTGCTCGGAGGAGATCACGCCGAGGTCGCCGTTGACCTTCGCGGCCGCCGACTTCACCAGCGCGATGGCGCGGACCAGCCGTGGCTCGATCGGGGTGCCGCTGATGGGGAAGTTCTCGACGGCGCGTTGGGTCTGGGCGCGCCACAGGGCGTCGGCCGGCACTCGGACCTCGCCCATCGAGTCGTGCTCGATGCGGTAGTCGCCACTGTTCTCAGTCACGGGTTCAGTCACGAAGCCGACGGTACTCGGGACACGTAGAGCCAGTAGTGCTCGCTCCGCCCCTGCAGGTCGACCTCGAAGGCGACCGCCTCGCACCCGCCGAAGACCGCCTCCATCGCGGCACCCAGCGCAGGCGCCCGGTCGGCCGACCACACCACCAGCGCCCCGCCCGCGCGCAGCGCCCGCCGGGCGGTCTGCAGCGCCGGCCGCTCGTAGAGCGCCGCGTTGGTGTCGTGCACCAGGTAGCCGGGGCCGTTGTCGACGTCGAGCAGCACGAGGTCGTACGCCGCCGGCTCGGCCTCCTCCAGCGCCATCGCCACGTCGGCGACGATCAGGGTGGCGCGGTCGTCGGCCAACAGGGCCGGACCGTGCGGCACGGTGCCGTCGCGCATCCAGTCGACGAGCGCCTGCTCCAGCTCCACCACGGCACACCGCTCCACCCGCGGGTCGGCCAGCACCTCGTGCATAGTGAAGCCGAGCCCCAGCCCGCCGATGAGCACACGGCGCGGCTGCTCGACCAGGCTCAGCGCACGGTTGGCGAGCTCGCGCTCGGTGGTCGTCTCGACGGTGTCCATCACGAAGACGCCGTTGGCCCGCAGCTCGAGCGCGGTCGGCCCGTGGGGGGTGCGCCGCTCGCGCAGCACCAGCTCCCCGCGCGGCGACTCGGCCCGGGCGATCTCGACGTACTCGAAGTCCACGGGCACCATGATGGCGGCCGGGTCGGTCAGGCCGAGCGTGGGGCGTACATGATGACCGCGACGCCGATCAGGCAGATGAGCGCCCCGGCGACGTCGTACCGGTCGGGTTCGAAGCCGTCGACGACCATGCCCCAGGCCAGCGATCCGGCGACGAAGACCCCGCCGTAGGCGGCCAGGAT
>JAPSKJ010000045.1 GCA_031177735.1 Nocardioides sp. | reverse complement strand
CGCCCGCCGTCGGCGCCGGTGGACCCGCGCCCGGAACACGCCCAGGCGACGCCCGGGTAACACCGCGAGCAGCCCGTTTACCGGATACTCGCGGCATGTCGATGTCGCGTCCGTGGCGCCGCCGCGCGGCCAGTGCGTCCACCGACAGCCCTTCGGGCGCACCCACGCGCGCACCCGTCGAGGCCCCTGCCGACCCAGCCCCGGCCACATCCGCCCCCGCCCCCACCCAGGACGACTCCCCCATGGCGATCTCGGAGCCACTGCCCGCCCGCGACGACACCGACGAGGCCGACGGAACCGGTGACACCGGCGACGGTCCCGACACGTCCGCGTCGCGGCCCGCACCGGCCCCGAGCACGCCGCCGGCCGCCTCCCGCCGCCTGCGCGACCTCGGCCCCTTGCTGATGGTCCGGGCCGCGCACCCGCGCCAGGCCGTGCTGACTGCGCTGGGCCTGGCGGTGGCGGCCGGCCTCTCCGGACGCCCCGACCGGGAGATCGGGCTCGTCCTCGCCACCGTCCTGGTCGGCCAGGTGGTCATGGGCTGGCACAACGACCTGGTCGACGCCGAGACCGACCTGCGCCACGAGCGCTCCGGCAAGCCGGTCTCCGACGGGCGGATCGACGCCGGCTCACTGTGGTTCGCGCTGTGCTGCGCGGTCCTCGTGCTGATCCCACTGGCCATCAGCAACGGGCTCGTCGCCGGCTGCTGTTACCTCGCCTCCGTCGTGGTCGGCTGCCTGGCCAACGTGGCGCTGCGCCGCGGGTTGCTCTCCGTGGTCCCCTGGGCGGCGGCCTTCGCGCTCTACCCCGCGTTCCTCTCCTACGGCGGCTTCGGCGGCGCGCACACGGGAGCGGCACCCGAGCCGCTGATGGTGGCGCTGGCGGCGGCGCTCGGGGTCGGCGTACACCTGCTCGTCTCGCTGTGGGGCCTGGTCGCCGACCACGCGGACGGCTGGACCTACCTGCCCCTCAAGCTCGGCCTGCGGATGGGCGCCACCCGGCTGCTGGTCTTCACCGTCCTCTACCTCGCCGCGGTGGGTGCCGGGCTGCTCTGGGCGGCCTCCACCGTGGGTCTGAGCCGCTAGCGGCACCAACGGCAGGAAGCCATCGCGTCCCGCCGCATCGAGCCCGTGACCTGCGGCCGAACGACGGGCGCTAGTCTGTCCGCGTGACGACGCATCTTCGCCGCAAGCTGGCGTCCGCCCTCGCCGCCGCGGGCCTCGCCGCGACCTTGAGCTCGTGCGGGTTCGACTACGCGACGGACCGCCCCAACACCATCGCCAACGGCGGCTACGACTGGGAGGGCGACGTCCACGTGCTCGCTGCCCGCATCGTCAGCCAGGCCGACGGCAGCGGCCTGCTCGTCGCCACGATCAGCACCGACTACGACGCTGAGCCCGTCGAGCTGACCGGCATCACCGGCGAGGGCTTCACCATCGACGAGGTGCCCGCCGTCGAGGTGCAGACCCACGGCATGATCAACCTCGTCGACCAGGGCGGCATCCCGATCACCGGTGACTTCGTCGCCGGCGAGATCGTCGAGATGGTCTTCTCCTTCTCCAACGGCGAGGAGAACGAGGTCGACGCGACCGTCGTCGCCGCGTGCGACGAGTACGCCAGCATCACCCCGTCCCCCACGGGCCGTGCCAGCGCGTCGCCGGCCGCGTCGGAGGCCGAGACGGACAGCGCGTACTCCTGTGAGTACCCCGAGGTGCCCGAGGCCCACATCAGCGGCGGCCACTGATGACCTCCACGCTGGTCCTGCTGCGCCACGGCAACAGCGAGTGGAACACCAAGAACCTCTTCACCGGCTGGGTCGACGTCGACCTCAACGACCAGGGTCGTGCCGAGGCGGTCCGCGGCGGTGAGCTGCTGGTCGCCGAGGGTGTCTTGCCCGACGTCGTGCACACCTCCGTGCTGCGCCGTGCGATCAACACCGCCAACATCGCCCTCGACGTCGCCGACCGTCACTGGATCCCCGTGCGGCGGTCGTGGCGGCTCAACGAGCGGCACTACGGCGCCCTCCAGGGCAAGGACAAGAAGCAGACCCTCGAGCAGTTCGGCGAGGAGCAGTTCATGCTCTGGCGCCGCTCCTACGACGTGCCGCCGCCGCCACTCGACGACGACGCGGAGTTCTCCCAGGCCGGCGACCCGCGCTACGCCGACCTCGGCGAGGAGCTGCCCCGCACCGAGTGCCTCAAGGACGTCGTCGCCCGGATGCTGCCCTACTGGGAGTCCGACGTCGTCCCGGACCTCCGGGCCGGCAAGACGGTGCTGATCACCGCCCACGGCAACAGCCTGCGCGCGCTGGTCAAGCACCTCGACCAGATCTCCGATGCCGACATCGCCGGCCTCAACATCCCCACCGCCCAGCCGTTGGTCTACCGCCTCGACGAGTCGCTGCAGCCGACCGTCAAGGGCGGCGAGTACCTCGACCCCGAGGCGGCCGCTGCCGCGGCCGCGGCGGTGGCCGCCCAGGGGCGGTAGCACCACCGTTCCGGGACGGTCGGTCCTCGACACATAGCAAGAGCCCCGCCTCCTCGAGGCGGGGCTCTTCTGCGTCGTGTGCTGTTCAGACGGTCGCCGGATACTCCCCGGTCACCACGAAGACGACCCGGTTGGCCACCGAGACCGCGTGGTCGGCGATCCGCTCGTAGTAGCGGCCGAGCAGCGCCACGTCGACGGCTGCCTCCACGCCGGCCTGCCAGTCCTGCGCGAGCAGCTCGGTGAAGGAGGTACGCCGCAAGCGGTCCATGTCCTCGTCGCTGGCCCGCAGCTCCGCGGCCGCGTCGACGTCGCGGGTGCGGATCACCTCGCCGGCCCGACGAACCATCGCCTCCGCCACCTGCGCCATCTGGGAGATGGTCGCGTGCGCCTGGTCGGGCACGGCCCGGTTCGGCGTACGCAGCCGAGCGATCTTCGCGACGTGCACGGACAGGTCGCCCATCCGCTCCAGCTCGCTGACCATGCGCAGGGCGGCGACCACGACCCGCAGGTCACCGGCCACGGGAGCCTGCAGCGAGAGCAGGGCGAGCGCGTTGTCCTCCACCCGCTCCCGGGCGTGGTCGATCTCGACGTCCGCGCTGATGACCCGCTCGGCCTTGTCGGCGTCGGCGTCGAAGAGCGCGGCGGTGGCGTCGGTGACCGCCGTCTCCACCTGGCCGCAGATGGTGGCGAGGTCGTCGAAGACCGCGTCGAGCTGGTCGTGGAAGGCGTTGCGCATGCCCGCCAGCCTACGGGGGCCGGCTGAACGGAAGGGGTGACGCAATGAATCCTCGGTGAACGTTCGGTTCTGGCGCGTCCGGATGGCGAAGACCGGGTGAATGCTGGCCTTACGCTGAAGACGTGGATCCGACGACGCAGGCGTTCCTCGCCGCGCTCCTCGGCGCCGTGGTTGCCTCCTGCGCGGTGCTCGCCTGGCACGTCAGTGACCGCCAGCAGCACCGTCGCGCCCCGATCGAGCCGCCGGTCGTGCCGCCCGAGGTGGCGACCGTGCTCTCGGTGCTGCGCAGCAGCGCCGTGATCATCGACGTCGACGACACGGTGGTGAAGGCGTCCGCGCCGGCCTATGCCCTCGGCCTGGTGCGTGGCACCGCGCTCAACTCCGACGAGCTCGCCGACCTGGTCCACCAGGTGCGCCGCGACGGTCAGATCCGCGAGACCGAGCTCGTCATGTCCCGGCCCGGCGTGCCGGCCCGCCACGTCACGGCTCGGGTGGCTCCGCTGGGCTCGCGGCTGGTGCTGGTGCTGGTCGAGGACCGCACCCGCGAGCGTCGCGTCGAGGCCGTACGCCGCGACTTCGTCGCCAACGTCAGCCACGAGCTCAAGACGCCGGTCGGTGCCATCCGGGTGCTCGCCGATGCCGTCACCGAGGCCTCGGACGACCCCGAGGCGGTCCGTCGCTTCGCCGGGCGGATGCTGACCGAGAGCGACCGGCTCACCCAGCTGGTCCAGCAGATCATCGAGCTCTCGCGGCTGCAGGGCGACGAGCCGCTCGAGCACCCCGTCGCCGTCGACGTCGACAAGGTGATCGCCACCGCCGTGGACACCAGCGCGATCGACGCCACCCGCAAGAACATCTCCGTGGTCACCGGCGGCACCCCCGGCCTCTACGTCTTCGGCAGCGAGGACCAGGTCAACGCCGCGGTGACCAACCTGGTCTCCAACGCCGTCACCTACTCCGACCCGGGGTCGTCGGTCACCGTCACCACGCGGGCCGACGCCGGCGCGGTGGAGATCTCCGTGGTCGACCAGGGCATCGGCATCCCGCAGGACGAGATCGACCGGATCTTCGAGCGGTTCTACCGCGTCGACCCGGCGCGGCACCGCTCGACCGGCGGCACCGGCCTCGGCCTGTCCATCGTCAAGCACGTCGCCGCCACCCACGGTGGCGAGGTGCGAGTCTGGTCCAAGGAGGGCCAGGGGTCGACGTTCACACTCACGCTCCCGCAACACCAGCCGTCCGTGGCTGCCAACCAACAGGAGGACCGCCCGTGACCCGGGTACTCGTCGTGGAGGACGAGGAGAGCTACAGCGAGGCGCTCTCCTACATGCTCCGCAAGGAAGGCTTCGAGGTCGCCGTGGCCGACAACGGCACCGACGCGCTCAAGGAGTTCGACCGCAACGGAGCCGACATCGTGCTGCTCGACCTCATGCTGCCGGGCATCCCCGGCACCGAGGTCTGCCGGCAGATCCGCGCGACCTCCTCCGTCCCCGTCATCATGGTCAGCGCCAAGGACGACGAGGTCGACAAGGTGGTGGGCCTGGAGCTGGGCGCCGACGACTACGTCACCAAGCCCTACTCCCCCCGCGAGCTGGTGGCTCGCATCCGCGCCGTGCTGCGCCGCGGCCTCGAGCCCGACCTCGCACCGCCGACCCTGGAGGCGGGGCCGGTGCGGATGGACGTCGAGCGCCACGTCGTGACCGTCGACGGCACCGAGCAGCGGCTGCCGCTCAAGGAGTTCGAGCTGCTCGAGATGTTCCTCCGCAACCCGGGCCGGGTGCTCACCCGTGGCCAGCTCATCGACCGCGTCTGGGGCTCCGACTACGTCGGCGACACCAAGACCCTCGACGTCCACGTCAAGCGCCTGCGCGCCAAGATCGAGCCGGACCCGTCCGAGCCGAAGTACCTCGTCACCGTCCGGGGCCTGGGCTACAAGCTCGACCTCTGACCCCGATCGGAGCGCTGGGGACCGCGCAGTCGGGACGCGGATGCCGTCGCGGTCATGGATGTCGCCATCTCGCGGTGCCGTGTCTGAAAACCGCGTGTCCGAGAGGTGCGCGCACCCCTAGGCTCACGACGTGACGAGCACGCCGACCATCGGCTCCCCCACTCCGGTCGACCAGACTCCGGCCTGGCTGCCGGTGGGCGCCGTGGCGGTGACGCTCGTGTTGTGGGCCAGCGCCTTCGTCGCGATCCGCCACCTGGGTCCCGACTTCTCGCCGGGCGCGCTGTCACTGGGCCGGCTGCTGGTCGGCGCGCTGGCGCTCGCCGCGGTCGCCGTGCCGCGCGGGCTCCCGCGCCCCAGCGGCCGCGACTGGGTCTCGATCGTCACCATCGGCGTGCTCTGGTTCGGCGTCTACAACGTGGCGCTCAACGAGGGCGAGCAGCGCATCGACGCCGGCACCGCCTCGATGCTCATCCAGGTCTCGCCGGTGCTGATCGCCCTGCTCGCGGCGATGTTCCTGCGCGAGCGGTTCACCGTCTACCTGGGACTGGGCCTGGCGCTCGCCTTCGCCGGCGTCGCGATCATCGCGCTGGCGCAGGGCGAGGGTGGCAGCAACGACGTCGTCGGCGTACTCCTGTGCCTGGTCTCCGCGGTCGTCTACTCCGTCAGCCTGATCATCCAGAAGCCGCTGGTCGCCCGGCTGTCCGCGCTGCACGTGACGTGGCTGGCGTGCACGGTCGGTGCCGTGGTGTGCCTGCCGTTCGCCGGGCAGCTCGTCTCCGAGGTCGGCGACGCGCCGGTGTCCTCGACGCTGTGGCTGGTCTACCTGGGTGTCTTCCCCACGGCGATCGCGTTCACCACCTACGCCTTCGCGCTCAAGCACATGAGCGCCTCGAAGCTCGGCGTGACGACCTACCTCGTGCCGCCGATCACCATCGTGATGGGTCTGCTGTTCCTGTCCGAGACCCCGCCCGCGCTGGCCTACCTCGGCGGAGCGCTGGCCCTCGTCGGCGTCGCCGTGGCGCGCCGCTCCCGTTGACGCAGGGAAGCGGAAGCCGACAGCACTGCCGGCGCGGCGTCAGGCGAGGGCGCGGTCGAGGGCGGCCTCGACGTGCACGGTGATGACGTCGAAGACCGGCACCTCGACGTCCTGCGGACGCACCAGCAGCGAGAGCTCTGAGGCGCCGAGGATGACGCCGTCGACCCCGCTGTCCCACAGCTCGTCGACGATCGAGAGCAGCCGCCGCCGCGAGCCCGGCGTCACGGTGCGGAAGACCAGCTCGTCGTAGATGATCGAGTCGACGGTGTCGATGTGCACCGGGTCGGGCAGGTTGACGTCCATGCCGTGGTCGGAGATCCGCTGCGCGAAGAAGTCGTTCTCCATGGTGAAGGCCGTGCCGAGGAACGCCACGTTGGTGATCCCGTTGGCCCGGCACTTCTCGGCCAGCACGTCGGCCAGGTGCAGCACCGGCACCGAGACCGCGGCCGCGACGGCGTCGTAGGCCATGTGGAAGGTGGTGGCGCAGAGCAGGATGAAGTCGGCGCCCGCCTTCTCGACACCGACCGCCGCGGCGGCGAGGATCTCGCCGATCGCGTCCCAGTCACCCTTGTCCTGCAGCGCCGCGAGCTCGGCCAGGTCGACCGACGACATCACGACCTTGGCCGAGTGGAGCCCACCCAGCCGTGCCTGGACACCCTTGTTGAGGCCCTCGTAGTAGACGGCGCTGGACTCCCAGCTCATGCCGCCGATCAGTCCGATGGTCTGCACGTGGCGAGTCTGGCACCGGCGTACGCCGCGTGCAGAATCCTCAGCGCACCCGCATGTGTGCCGCTGCAGCCGCCCTCAGTCGAGGTCCGCGCGGTGCACCTTGTGCTGCGCTGCCTGGGCGCGCGGCCGGATCACGATCTCGTCGATGTTGACGTGGGCGGGCCGGGTCACCATCCACGCGATCGCGTCCGCGATGTCGTCGGCCACCAGCGGGTCGGCGACACCCGCGTAGACCGCCTCGGCCTTCGACGCGTCGCCGTCGAAGCGCACCAGCGAGAACTCCTCGGTCTTCACCATCCCGGGGGCGATCTCCATCACCCGGACGGGCTGGTCGAACAGCTCCAGGCGGAGGGTCTGCGTCACCGCGCGGGTGCCGTGCTTGGCGGCGACGTAACCCGCCCCGCCCTCGTAGGCGACGCGGCCCGCGGTCGAGCCGACGTTGACGATCGCGCCGGCACCACTCGCGATCAGGGCCGGCAGCAGGGCCTGGGTCACCGCGACGAGCCCGAGCACGTTCACCTCGTACATCTGCCGCCACGTGTCGATCTCCGCCTCGGCCACCGGGGCGAGGTCGAAGGCGCCGCCTGCGTTGTTGACGAGCACGTCGAGGCGCGGGCCGACCGCGTCGGCGAGTGCGGCGACGTCGGTGGCGGAGGTGATGTCGCAGGCGAGCGCCGTGCCGCCGATCTCCTCGGCCAGCCGCTGGATCCGCTCCACCCGGCGCGCCGCGGCGATCACCCGGAAGCCCTCCGCGGCCAGCCTGCGGGCGGTCGCCTCACCGATCCCGCTGCTGGCTCCGGTCACGACGGCAGTGAGCTGGCTCATGCGGCCATTCTCGCGCCCCGGCTCGTCACCGGGAATGCCAGGGGGCACCGACGGGTTGAGGCTCGCGGACGATCAGGCGTCCGGAGCAGAAAGGGGTCACGTGGAGCGCGTCGCGATGATCAGCCTGCACACCTCACCGCTGGACCAGCCCGGCACGGGGGACGCCGGGGGGATGAACGTCTACGTGATCGAGCTCGCCAGGCGACTCGTGGCGCAGGGCGTGGGGATCGACATCTTCACCCGCGCCACGTCCTCACGGCTGGCTCCGGTGGTCGAGGCCGACGACGGCATCCTGGTCCGACACGTCCACGCGGGGCCGTTCGAGGGGCTCACCAAGACCGAGCTGCCCGGGCAGCTGTGCGCGTTCGCCCGTGAGGTGCTGCGCACCGAGGCCGCGCAGCCGCTGGGCCACTACGCCGCCGTGCACTCCCACTACTGGCTCTCCGGCCAGGTCGGTGCGCTGGCACGGGACCGCTGGGGCGTGCCGCTGATCCACTCGATGCACACCATGGCCAAGGTGAAGAACGCGGCGCTGGCCGAGGGCGACAGCCCCGAGCCGGCCGCCCGGGTCATCGGCGAGGAGCAGGTGGTCGACGCGGCCGACATGCTCATCGCCAACACCGACATCGAGGCCAAGCAGCTGATCGAGCTCTACGACGCCGACCCGGGCCGCGTCGAGGTCGTCCACCCCGGCGTCGATCTGTCGCTGTTCCGCCCGCTCGACCGCGCCTCCGCCCGCCGCGCGCTGGGCCTGCCGGCCGAGGCCCACGTGCTCATGTTCGCCGGCCGCATCCAGCCGCTGAAGGCTCCCGACGTCCTCCTCCGGGCTGTCGCCGTGCTCCTCGCGCGCGATCCCTCCCTCCGCTCGCGTGTGGTCGTGCCGATCGTCGGCGGACCGTCCGGGTCCGGCCTGGACCGCCCGGAGTCCCTCCACGCCCTCGCCGGCGAGCTCGGGATCAGCGACGTCGTCCGCTTCGTGCCGCCGGTCGGACACGCCGACCTCGCGCAGTGGTACGCCGCCGCGACCCTCGTCGCCGTCCCCTCCTACAACGAGTCGTTCGGCCTGGTCGCCGTGGAGGCGCAGGCGAGCGGCACCCCGGTCGTGGCCGCCGCGGTCGGTGGGCTCACCACCGCCGTGCGCCACGGCCGCAGCGGACTCCTGGTCGACGGCCACGACGCCGAGCGCTGGGCCGACGCGCTGGCCCGGGTGATCGGCGACGAGGCGTTGCGGGTCAACCTCGAGGCCGGTGCTCTCGCCCATGCCCGCGAGTTCAGCTGGGAGGCCACCGCCCGCGCCACGCTGGACGTCTACGACCGTGCCCGCTCGTGGTTGAAGCAGGGCGCCGCATGAGCACCGCCCCCTCCACCGGCGTCGAGGTCATCCGTGCCTATCTCGCGGAGTCCGAGATCGAGCACACCGAGACCGAGCAGCTCAACGGCGAGGTCCTCTTCTCGCTCTCGCTGCCCGGCACCGCCAAGCTGCAGACCCCGGTGCGACTCGATGTCGGTCGCCACGCCCTCGGCATCCACGCATTCGTGTGCCGCCGGCCCGACGAGAACCACGAGGCGGTCTACCGCTGGATGCTGGAGCGCAACCTGCGCCTCTACGGCGTCGCCTTCGCCATCGACCGGCTCGGCGACATCTACCTCGACGGCCGGCTGCCGCTGTCGTCGGTCACCCCCGACGAGCTCGACCGCCTGCTCGGATCGGTGTTGACCTACGCCGACGAGTCGTTCAACACCCTGCTCGAGCTCGGCTTCGCCAGCTCCATCCGCAAGGAGTGGGAGTGGCGCAAGCTCCGCGGTGAGCCGACCGCCAACCTCGAGGCCTTCCGCGGCTGGCTGGAGTCCGACGGCTGAGCGAGGGTTCCCCGGCCACCGGGTTGGGGGACCCGGTGTAGTGATGGGCCCCCGGCCCACCGCCCGAGAGAAGGAGAAGTCCGTGTCCGACATCGTGCTCATCGGCGCCCACGGCAAGGTCGCCCTGCTCGCTGCGCCGCTGCTCGTGGAGCGCGGGCACGCGGTGACCGGTGTCGTCCGCAACCCCGACCACGTCGCGGACGTCGAGGCGACCGGCGCCACGCCGCTGGTCTCCGACGTCGAGCGGCTCGAGACCGCCGAGCTCGCCGGGCTGGTGGAGGGCCGCGACGTCGTGGTGTGGTCCGCCGGCGCAGGCGGTGGCAGTCCGGCCCGCACCTACGCCGTCGACCGTGACGCCGCCATCCGCACCATCGACGCAGCCAGCTCCGCCGGCGTGCCGCGCTTCGTGATGGTCTCCTACTTCGGCGCCGGCCCCGACCACGGCGTGCCGCCGGACCACTCCTTCTTCGCCTACGCCGAGGCCAAGTCGGCCGCCGACGCCTACCTCGCCCGATCCGGCCTGGCGTGGACCATCCTGCGTCCCAGCTCCCTCACGCTGGAGGAGCCGACCGGACGGATCCAGGTCGGTGGCTCCGCCAGCACCGTCTCCCGGGGCAACGTCGCCCAGGTGATCGCCGCCGTCGTCGACCAGCCGGAAGCCACCGCCGGGCGGATCATCGAGTTCAACGACGGCGAGCAGCCGATCGGGGACGTGATCGGCGGCCGCTAGCGCCGATCCGAGCCGGCGCTCAGGACCAGGTCGACGATCCGGCGCAGGTCGGTGGTGAGCCGCTCCTCGCCGACGCTGGCGCAGTCGCCGCACAGGTCGAAGTCGTAGACGAACCGGTCCGCGCCCCTCGACTCCTTGCCGGCCACGGCCCGCAGGTCGACCCGGTCGACGAGCGCACGCAGCTCCGCGGCGCGCTCGTCCTCCTCGGTGGTGAGGTCGACGGCGTTCTCGGCCACCCGTCCCGCGAGGCCGCCCGTGCGTCGCACGCTCACCACGGTGCTCGACGCGGCCGCCGCCAGATCAGTGTCGGCCGGCTGCCCCCCGGCCGCGGCGCCCGGGGTGACGCCGACCTGCTGCCACGCCTGCGCCACGGCGTCCTCGTGCTCCCCGGCCGCGGCCACGCACGCCGCCGCGAAGCCCGCGAAGTCGGTCGCGGGGCCCACGTCGGTGCCGGTCAGCGCGGCGTACCAGATCCGCCCCGCGCCCTCGGCCGCTGAGCCGCCGATCGCGATCGCGGCCAGCGCGAACGCACGGTTGGGGATGCCGGAGTTGATGTGGACCCCGCCGTTGTCGTCCCGCGTCTCCACGTAGGAGTCCATGTGGGCGGGCTGCGGGTCGCGACCCAGTGCGGGGTCGTCGTACGCCGTGCCGGGGTTGAGCATGTCGCGCAGCCCGCGCGCGTGGATGCCCTCGACGAACAGCTCGGCGCCGATCAGCCAGTCGGCCTCGTCGGGGCTCTGCCCGAGCAGCCGCTGCTTCAGGCACGAGGCGAACACGTCGGCGACCGACTCGTTGAGCGCCCCGGACTGCCCCTGGTAACGCAGGCCGGCGGTGTGCTCGATCACCGCGTGGCTGAACTCGTGGCCCAGCACGTCGACCGCCCGCGTGAACCGCCCGAAGACGATCCCGTCGCCGTCACCGAACACCAGCTGGGTGCCGTCCCAGAACGCGTTGTCGTAGCCCTGCTCGTAGTGCACCGACAGGCTCACCGGCACCCCACGACCGTCGTAGGAGCGGCGCCGGAACACCTCGGCGAAGAGGGCGAGCGACCCCTCGATGCCGTACGCCGCCTCGTCGACGGCCGGGTCACCGGTGGGCGGCTCCCCGGCCGACCGGGCCGGGTCTCCGGGCAGGACGGTGCCGTTGTGGCAGTCGTGGACGACCCACGCGGCGGTCAGCTCCGGAGCCGGCGGTGCGGCGATGATCCCCTCTCGCACCCGCCGCATGCGGTTGTCGATCATCAGCGTGTTGTGCCTGGCGAGGTGCTCCAGGAGATAAGGGGGGACGAAACCGCAGACCCGAGATGTCATGGAGCCAGTGAAGACGCTGACACCGACACTCTCAAGGGTCTCGGTGTTCGGATCGACGTGCGCAAGTTTCCTCCGGGCCGGTGTGTGCGCCGCCGCCGAGCGCACGGCCGGCACTTGTGCGGGTCGACCCGATCAGGCCACCCGGCGCAGCCGCGGACCGTCGCCATCGGGCATGCCGGCGACCGAACGGAGCGCCCATGCGACGTAGGCAGGCTCGCGCATCACCTGCTCCCAGGTGAACCGAAGCACGGTCCAGCCGAGCAGGACCAGGCGGTTGTAGCGCTCGCAGTCGGCGGCGAACACCACCGGCTCGGTGTGGAAGGTGTGCGAGTCGGCCTCCACGACCAGCCGACGGCCGACGTCGACGAGATCCGGATGGCAGGTCCACCGGCCGAGGTCGACCGGGTGCTGCGGCCGCACGTCGAGCCCGACCTCGAGGCACGCCGCCCGCAGCACCGACTCGAACGGGTTCGCCGCCCGGGGGCTGGCGTGGGCCAGGACGCGCCGGACTTTCCCGGCGCCGGTTCCGCGCACGGTGGCCGTCTGGAGCTGACCGCGGGTCACCGTGCCCGACCGGAGCGCCGAGTCGGCGATCGCCAGCGCCTCGTCGAACGGCAGCAGCCGGGCGCAGTCGACCACCGTCCGGAGGGGAGCCGTGACTCCACGGGTCCGCTCGAGCTCGCTCAACGGCACCCACAGCACCCGCACGCCGGTCCGCCGCGACGCCACCACGCGGCGGCCGCGGGCGACCGCGATCTCGGGCTTCGGCGGGGTCTGCTTCAGCTCCCAGCCGTGGTGAAGCGCAGCGCTGCGGAGGGCGAGCGCCCCGCTGAGCCGGTCGGCGGCCGCCTCGGCTTCGCTGCCGTGTGCGGGGCCGTAGCGCCCGTGCCGACGCCGGACGATGCGGCCGGCGTCGACCGCCGCGCGAAGGTGCCGCGACGTCGTCAGCTGGAGCAGGTCGTGGCGGGAGGCGATGCCTCCCAGCCGCTCGAGTGCCTCAACCGCATCCATGGTCGCCAGCCTCCCCCGCACGACCGACTCGTGTCGTGCGTCATCCACAGGCGTACCGGCCGACCCGCACAACTCGGCCCGGACCGCCTGCGCCACACGCCACGCCGCCGTCGACCCGGACTTGCGCGGGTCGATCCGCCCTGGCGCCGGCGGCGCGCCGGCGGCGTACTCGCGGGCTCGGCCTCAGCTCGGCACGCGGTCGGGCGGGAAGCCGCCGGTGGCGATCGGGCCCCAGCTGGTCGGGGTGATCCGGAGCAGCGACTTGCCCT
>JAPSKJ010000044.1 GCA_031177735.1 Nocardioides sp. | reverse complement strand
CGGCAGCCCTGCTCGGTCAGGAGCGCACCCAGCCGGCCGTCACCACAACCCAGGTCGAGGACCGTGCGGTCGCGGCCCACCACCTCCGCGACCAGGGCGTGCACCGGGTTGGCCCGGTCGTGGGTGTGGCCGTGACGATGATCGGTGGCGGGTTCAGGCACGAGGGGCAATCTACCGGCCGGGGGCGCGGTACCTCACCGTGCGCCGCAGCGGGCGCAGCAGCGCGGGTGTCGGCTGCAGGGCCTCCTGGGCTCGCGGCGGGTAGAACCGCGCCGTAGCCGCCAGGAAGTCGCGCACACCCTCGAAGGCATCGGGGAAGCGCGCCTCGGCGAGGTCGAGGAGGTGACCCGCGTCGAGTCCGTACGGGTCGTAGCGCAGCGTGTCGAGCTTGATCATCGGGAGCCGGCCGTCGTCCAAGGCACGGTCGGCCAGACCGATCGCGGGGTTGGGCATGGCGGTGGCCCAGCGGCGCAGCCGGCGCAGCTCCTCCCGTGAGCGGGGCAGCCGGTCACGGTGCGCCGCCCACCAGCGGACCCGTCGACGCGCCATCCGCTCATCGGCCGCCGTCGGCTCGAAGTACGCCGCCGGGCGCAACCCGGCGCGCATCAGCCGCTGCGACATGCCGACCTCGTAGCGCTTGATGACCGTCCAGCGGTCCGACAGCGGCTCCATGCCGCCCCAGAAGTCGAGGAAGGCGGGGGAGCGGAGCGCGGAGGAGCGGAAGACGACGAAGAAGCTCTGCAGGTGCGGCTTGACCCGCTCGGAGCGGGTGAAGCCCCAGAAGTCTGCCTCCCGACCCTCCATCTCGGCGAGCACCCGCGCGTAGCTCCGCAGCGGACCGACGTAGGTGTCGTTGCAGATGGCGACCTCGTCGTACGCCGCCAACGCCTCCAGCCCACCGGTGGACTGCAACCCGGTCCGGTAGGAGAAGAAGTCGTAACCCTCGTTGTCCCGCTCGATCAGGCGGGCCCGGTCGCCGAGCCAGGACCGGGCCGACCTCGTCAGGGAGGCGGTGGTGACCACCACCAGGTCGTCGAAGGTGCTGGCCAGCGCCTCGACCTGCCGCCGCACGTGCGGGCCGACGCCGCCGGTCGGGTCGTAGTGCGCCATCACCGCCAGCCGAGCCACACGCAGACCCTAGCGAAGGGCGGGCTGGCGAAACGCCGCCGTCACAGTGGGCCGGGAGCCGTTACGTGCACGAAACATCCTCCTGAGCCGACCGAAATGTTGTCGCAGCAGGGTGTCGCTACCGACCGGCCGCATCGCGCGGGCCGGTCCGCTCACCGGCACCTGGAGGTCTTGTGTACTACGACGGGTACTACGCCTGGATGATCATGGCGACGTCCTTGGTCCTGCTGATGGTCGCGCCCGGCCTGGCCCTGTTCTACGGCGGCATGTCGCGCACCAAGTCGGTGCTCAACATGCTGATGATGTCGTTCAGCTCCCTGGCCGTCGTCGGCGTCGTCTACGTCCTGTGGGGCTGGTCGATGTCCTACAGCGACAGCTACGCCGACGCCGCAGGCAACACCGGCGCCGAGGTGGGCCAGTTCTTCGCCAACCCGTTCGCCAACTTCGGGATCGCCGACATCGACCCCGCGAACTACATCTTCGTCGGCTTCCAGTTCACCTTCGCCGCCATCACCGCGGCGCTCATCTCGGGTGCCATCGCCGACCGGGTGAAGTTCTCCGCCTGGCTGGTCTTCCTGCCGCTGTGGGTGACCCTGTCCTACTTCCCGCTGGCCCACATGGTCTGGGGCGGCGGCTTCCTCACCTGGGCCGACGCCGACGGCCTGGCCGGCATGATGTTCGGCGAGGAGATGGAGATCTTCCCGGTCGACTACGCCGGCGGCACGGTCGTCCACATCAACGCCGGCGTCGCCGGCCTGGTGCTCGCACTGGTCATCGGCAAGCGGCTCGGCTTCGGCAAGGAGCCGATGAAGCCGCACAACCTGACCCTCACCATGATCGGCGCGGGCCTGCTGTGGTTCGGCTGGTTCGGCTTCAACGTCGGCTCCCTGGTCTTCGTCGACGCCTCCGACGAGGAGGCCTCGCTGACGCAGTTCACCACCGAGACCGGGTTGGTCTGGGTCAACACCGCAGCGGCGACCTGCGCCGCGCTGATCTGCTGGCTGGTCTACGAGAAGATCCGGCACGGCAAGATGACCTCCCTGGGCGCAGCCTCCGGCATCGTGGCCGGTCTGGTGGCCATCACCCCCGCCTGCGGGGCGGTGACCCCGGTCGGCGCGATCGTCCTGGGCGGGGTCGCCGGCTTCCTGTGCGCCATGGCGGTCAGCCTGAAGTACCGCTTCGGCTTCGACGACTCCCTCGACGTCGTCGGGGTCCACCTGGTCGGCGGCCTGGTCGGCACGATCGGCATCGGGTTCCTCGCCCAGGGCGTCGGCGAGGTGACCGCCCCGCCGCCGAGCATCCTCTACGACGGTGACTTCCGCCTGCTCGCACTCCAGGTCGCCTGCGCGGTGTTCGCCATGCTGTGGTCGGGCGTCGCCACCCTGATCGTCGCCCTGCTCGTCAAGTCCACCCTCGGGTGGCGCATCGCCGAGGAGGACGAGGTCGACGGCATCGACTCCTCCGAGCACGGTGAGGCCGCCTACGACATCGCCGCCGGAACGGGAGTTCTCGCATGAAGCTCGTCACCGCAGTCATCAAGCCGCACAAGTGGGAAGACGTCCGTGAGGCGCTCGAGACCTTCGGCGTCACCGGCATGACCGTCAGCGAGGTCAGCGGCTACGGCCGTCAGAAGGGCCACACCGAGGTCTACCGCGGCGCCGAGTACGACATCGCCCTGGTGCCCAAGATCCGCATCGAGATCGTCGTCGACGACGAGGACGCCGCCGACGTCGTCGGCATCGTGGTCAAGACGGCCCAGACCGGCCGGATCGGTGACGGCAAGGTCTGGGTGTCGCCGATCGAGACGGTCGTGCGCGTGCGCACCGGCGACCGCGACACCGCAGCACTGTGACGAGACGCGCGCTGCGCTGAGACCCCACCGGACGGCCCCGCTCCCGACTCGGATCCGCGAGCCGGGCCGTCCGGCACAATCGACCCGCCGGCCTGCGGCCCTCCCACCAGCCAAGGAGTAGATCCATGAAGCTCGTCACCGCGGTCATCAAGCCGCACAAGTGGGAGGACGTCCGCGTCGCTCTTGAGACCATCGGCGTGACCGGCATGACGGTGAGCGAGGTCAGCGGCTACGGCCGTCAGAAGGGGCACACCGAGGTCTACCGCGGCGCCGAGTACGACGTCGCCCTGGTGCCCAAGATCCGCCTCGAGATCGTCGTCCCGGACGCCGACGCCGACGCCGTCGTGGAGGCGATCGGCGGCGCGGCGCAGACCGGTCGCATCGGCGACGGGAAGATCTGGGTCTCCACGATCGAGACCGTCGTGCGGGTGCGCACGGGCGACCGCGACGACGCGGCGTTGTGAGCGCCCGCACCGCGTGAGCGCCGCCGAGCGGGCCCACCGCACCGCAGCGGCCGACGCCCTGTGCCAGCAGGCCTACCAGAGCTGCGGGGGCGCCGACGCCGGCGTCGCCCTGGTCGCGGTCGGCGGCTACGGTCGCAGCGAGCTGGCGCCGTACTCCGACCTCGACGTCGTGCTCGTCCACGACGACGAGGTCGAGGCGGGCGAGGTGGCCCACCGGGTGTGGTACCCGCTGTGGGACTCCGGCGCCAACCTCGACCACTCGGTGCGCTCCTTCAGCGAGATGCTCGGCCAGGCCGGCTCCGACCTGCGGGTGGCGCTCGGCCTGCTCGACGTGCGTCACCTGGCCGGTGACCCCAACCTGACCCTGCGGCTGCGCACCCACGTGCTGGCCCGCTGGCGCAAGCACGCCCGCGAGCAGGTGCCGCAGCTGCGGGCCCTGGTGCGGTCGCGCCACGAGCTGATGGGGGAGCTGGCCCACGTCTCCGTGCCGGACATCAAGGAAGCCGCCGGCGGCATCCGCGACGCCACCGTGCTCCGCGCCCTGATGTCGACCTGGCTCGTCGACGTGCCACACGTCGACCTGGAGCGCTCACGCATGGCCCTGCTGGACGTGCGCGACCACGTCCACGAGATCACCGGCCGCGGTAGCGACCGCATCGCCCCCGAGATCTGGCCGCAGCTCGCCGCCCGGCTCGGGGCTCCCGACGAGCGGACGGCCCAGGTGCACGTGCGCGAGCTCGGCCGCCGGATCACCCACCTCTCGCGGCTCAGCTGGCGGCGGGCCGAGGCCGCGGTGGCCCGGCGGACCCCGTCGCAGCCGCGCCGGCCGCAGCTGACCCCGCTCGGCCCAGGGGTGGCGATGTCGGGCGGCGAGGTGGTGCTCGCCCCGGGGGCGAAGCCGGCCGAGGACCCGCTGCTGCTGCTCCGCGCCGCCGCGCTGGCCGCCGAGAACGCCGCCGTCCTCGCGCCGCCCACCGCCGCCCGGCTGGCCCGTGACATCGCGCCGCTGCCCGAGCCGTGGCCGGCCGAGGCGCGGCAGCTGATGGTGCGGCTGCTCGCGGCGGGACGCCCGCTGCTCGACGTGTGGGAGACCCTGGAGCAGACCGGTGCGCTCGCGCGGATCCTGCCCGAGTGGGAGCGGATCCGGTCGCTGCCGCACGCGTCGGTGATCCACCGCTTCACCGTCGACCGGCACGTGGTGGAGACCTGCATCGAGGCCGGCGGGCTGATCCGTCAGGTCGCGCGACCCGACGTGCTGATGGTGGCCGCACTGCTCCACGACATCGGCAAGGGCAGCCTGACCGAGCACAGCGTCGCCGGCGCCCCGATCGCGCGTGCGGTCGCCACCCGGATGGGCTTCGACGCCGAGGGGGTCGACCTGATCGGACAGCTGGTGCGCTGGCACCTGCTGCTCTCGGCGACCGCCACCACGCGCGACCCCGACGACCCGGCGACGATCGCGGTCGTCACCGACCAGGTCACCCGGCTGGAGAGTCTTGCGCTGCTCACCACCCTGACCGAGGCCGACGCCCGCGCGACCAGTCCGAAGGCGTGGTCGACCTGGCGGGCGGGGCTGATCCTCGACCTGGCCGCCCGGGTCCGCGCCACCCTGGACCGCGACACGCCCATGCCCGCCTCGGCCACGGCCGACGTCGCCATCCCGCGTGAGGCCCGCGCCGGCGCCACCACCTTCACCGTCGAGCCGGCCGATGACGGCGCCCGGGTCACGGTGATCGGCCCCGACCGGGTCGGCCTCCTGGCCGACGTCGCCGCGACGTTCGCCTTCCAACGCATCGCGGTGCGGGCGGCGCGGGCGTGGTCGCAGGAGCAGTACGCCGTCTCCGTCTGGGAGGTCGGCGACGAGGGCGTCCTACCGGCACTGCTCCGGGAGAAGTTCGACGCCATCCGCGAGGGGCGCCTCGACCCGGCCCAACGGCTCCGGGCGGCCGACCCCCGGGCGCTGGCGCCCTCGGTGGAGGTCCGGCCGGAGGCCTCGACCCAGGCCACCGTGCTGGAGGTGCGCACCGCCGACCGGCCCGGTGTCGTCTACCTGGTCTGTGCCGCGCTCGCCCGGATGGACGTCACCGTGCGCTCGGCCCACGTCGACACCCTCGGGCCGCAGGCCGTCGACGTGTTCTACCTGCAGGAGGCCCACGCCGGGGCGCTGAGCGACCAGCGGGCCGCCGAGGCCGCCCACGCGGTGCGGGCCGCGCTCTCGGTCGAGGCCTCGTCGGCGCCTCCCGACCGCAGGTCGTGACTTCGTGATCCGCAGGTCGGCTGCACGTGGGCCCCACTCGGCGTGAAGCGGCCGCGGAGTCGGTCCATCCGCGTCGCCCGGTTAGGCTTGGACGTCGATCCGCCACCCGATGAAGGACTGCCTTGTTCGCCACGCTCTCCGACCGGCTCGCCGACACCTTCAAGAACCTCCGCGGCAAGGGTCGGCTCTCCGACGCCGACATCGACGCCACCGCGCGCGAGATCCGCATCGCGCTGCTCGAGGCCGATGTCGCGCTGCCCGTCGTCAAGGAGTTCGTCGCCGCGGTCAAGGAGCGCGCTCGCAGCGAGGAGGTCAGCGGAGCCCTCAACCCGGCCCAGCAGGTCGTCAAGATCGTCAACGACGAGCTCATCGCGATCCTCGGCGGTGAGACCCGGCGGTTGCGCTACGCCAAGACGGGCCCGACGGTCATCATGCTGGCCGGTCTCCAGGGTGCCGGCAAGACCACGCTGGCCGCCAAGCTCGCCCTCTGGCTGAAGGAGCAGGGCAAGACGCCGCTGCTCGTCGCCTGTGACCTGCAGCGACCCAACGCCGTCAACCAGCTCCAGGTCAACGGTGGGCGCGTCGGCGTGCCGGTCTTCGCGCCGGAGCCCGGCAACGGCGTCGGCGACCCGGTCGCGGTGGCGCGCGCGGGCGTCGAGGAGGCCAAGCGCACCCTGCACGACGTCGTCATCATCGACACCGCCGGCCGCCTGGGCGTCGACGCCGAGATGATGAAGCAGGCCGCGGACATCCGCGACGCCACCCGGCCCGACGAGGTCCTCTTCGTCGTCGACGCGATGATCGGACAGGATGCCGTCACGACGGCGCAGGCCTTCCTCGACGGGGTCGGCTACGACGGCGTCGTCCTCACCAAGCTCGACGGCGACGCCCGCGGCGGTGCCGCGCTCTCGATCGTCTCCCTCACCGGCAAGCCGGTCATGTTCGCCTCCAACGGCGAGAAGATGACCGACTTCGACCTCTTCCACCCCGACCGGATGGCCGGCCGGATCCTCGACATGGGCGACATGCTCACCCTGATCGAGCAGGCCGAGAAGGCCTTCGACGCCGAGCAGGCGGCCAAGGCGGCGGAGAAGCTCCAGGGCGGTGACTTCACCCTCGACGACTTCCTGCAGCAGATGCAGCAGCTGCGCAAGCTCGGCTCGATGTCGAAGCTGATGGGCATGCTGCCCGGCATGGGTCAGTTCCGCGACCAGCTGGCCAACTTCGACGAGCGCGAGATCGACCGCATCCAGGCGATCATCCAGTCGATGACGCCGGCGGAGCGGGCCAACCCCAAGATCCTCGACGGCTCCCGCCGCCTGCGCATCGCCAAGGGCTCGGGCCGCCAGGTCTCCGACGTCAACCAGCTCGTGGAGCGGTTTACCGAGGCCCGCAAGATGATGCAGCAGCTGGCCCGGGGCGGCGGCGTGCCGGGGATGCCCGGCATGCCGGGCATGCCGGGTCTGCCCGGCGCCGGCAAGCGCGGCGGCGCCAAGCAGGCGCCGAAGAGCAAGAAGGGCAAGGGCGCGCGCAGGTCGGGCAACCCCGCCAAGGCGGCGCAGCAGGCCAAGTCCGCCCCGGCCAAGTCGCCGGCCAACCCGTTCGGCACCCCCGCCGGCACCGAGGACTTCGACTACGAGCAGGCCGCCGCCGCGCTGGACCTGCCCAAGGACTTCTCCAAGTTCCTCAAGTGACGCTGCGGTGAGCACGGTCCTCGTCGTCGACGGCGCCAACGTCGTCGGCGCCCGGCCCGACGGCTGGTGGAAGGACCGGGCCGGTGCCGCCCGCAGGCTGCACGAGGCGCTGCTCGTGGCCGACATCCCCTACGACCTGGTCGTGCTCGTCCTCGAGGGTGGCGCCAAGGCCGGGGTGAGAGCGGGACGCGACGCCCACGTCCGCACCGTGCACGCGCCCAGGGACGGCGACGCCACGATCGTGGCCGAGGCGCGCGCCGCCGCCGAGCAGGGGCACCGGGTCACCGTGGTCAGTGCCGACCGGGCGCTGCAGGCGCGGGCTGCCGGTGCCGGCGCGCTGGCGCTCAGCCCGACCTGGCTGCTCGACCAGCTCTGAGGTGGTCCGGGAGCGCTCCCAAGTTACGCGCCCGTAGCCGTTGACGAGGTGTGACCCACGCCACAAGAGTGGCAGGGCGCGTTTAGCGCACGCGGCGGTCCGCGCCGCGTCTCCACCTCGGGCAAGGAGGCACCTCTCGTGCATGCGCACACCACCCCCCACTTCCGGCGCCGGAGCCGCGCCGGGTTCGCTGCAGCGGTCGTCGGCGCTCTTGCGGCCGCCACGCTCAGCGCACCGCCTTCGCTCGCCGGCGACCGGCACGCCGACCGAGCGACCGACACCACCCAGCACGACGAGCGGCGCGGCAAGCCCACCGGCAAGCCGGCGTACCAGGATCCTCGGCGGCCCACCCACCAGCGCGTCCGTGACCTGCTGTCCCGGATGACGCTGGCCGAGAAGGTCGGCCAGATGGCCCAGGCCGAGCGCGCCGACGTGGCTGCGAATCCGGCGATGATCAGCGAGCTCGGACTGGGCAGCGTGCTGTCGGGCGGCGGGTCGGTGCCGACGCCCAACACCGCCGAGGCGTGGGCCGACACCATCGACTCCTTCCAGCGCGAGGCGCTCCGGACGCGTCTCGGCATCCCACTGCTCTACGGCGTCGACTCGGTGCACGGCCACGCCAACCTGCTCGGCGCCACGGTGTTCCCCCACAACATCGGGCTGGGCGCCACTCGCAACCCGAAGCTGGTCGAGAAGATCGGTCACCTCACCGCGATCGAGACCCGCGCCACCGGGGTGCCGTGGACGTTCGCGCCGTGCCTGTGCATCGCGCGCGACGACCGCTGGGGCCGCACCTACGAGTCCTTCGGCGAGCACCCCCGGCTGGTGCGCGAGATGGCCCGGATGATCGCCGGTCTCCAAGGCCGCGGCCGCCACGGCGAGCTCTCCGACCCCGACCGGGTGCTGGCGACCGCCAAGCACTTCGCGGGCGACGGCCTGACGTCGTACGACCAGAGCGCGGCCGGCACCGGCGCCTACCCGATCGACCAGGGCATCGCGCAGGTCAGCCGGGAGGAGTTCGCGAAGCTCGCCCTCGCGCCTTACTGGGACGCCGTGCGCAAGTATCACGTCGGCTCGGTGATGCCGTCCTTCTCCAGCGTCGACTGGACCGAGGACGGGCTGGGCAACCCGCTGAAGATGCACGCGAACAGGGAGCTCATCACCGGCGTCCTCAAGGGGAAGATGGGCTTCGACGGGTTCGTCATCTCCGACTGGCAGGCCATCCGCCAGATCCCCGGCGACTACCCGACCCAGGTCGCGACCGCGGTGAACGCCGGGGTCGACATGTTCATGGAGCCCTACTCCGGCAGCCAGGTCGGTGCACCGGAGTTCGTCTCGACGCTGATCGACCTGGTCGAGGCGGGCACCGTCTCGAAGCGCCGGATCAACGACGCGGTGGCGCGGATCCTGACCGCCAAGTTCGAGCTCGGGCTCTTCGAGCGGCCCTTCGCCGACCGCTCCCTCGCCGACACCATCGGCAGTCCCGCCCACCGCGCCGTGGCGCGCCGGGCGGTGGCCGAGTCGCAGGTGCTGCTGAGCAATCGCGAGGCCACCCTGCCGCTGTCCGACGACGACCCGGTCTACGTCGCCGGCAGCAACGCCGACAACATCGGCAACCAGGCCGGCGGCTGGACGCTGACCTGGCAGGGCGGGTCGGCCAACGTGCTCCCCGGTGACACGATCCTCGACGGCATCGAGGCCGCCAGCGACGCGCCGGTGACGCACAGCGCCGACGCCTCGGCGCCGGTGCCCGCGGGTGCTGCGGGCGTGGTGGTGGTCGGCGAGACGCCGTACGCCGAGGGCTTCGGCGACGTCGGCGGCCCGCAGTGGGCCTGGGACCCGGCCGACAACGGTGTGCCGCGGCAGCCGCAGACGATGGAGCTCTCGGCCGCCGACCGGCAGGCGATCGAGACGGTGTGCGCGGCGGCCGCGTCCTGCACGGTGCTGGTGGTGTCCGGTCGCCCGATCATCATCCCGCCGGAGGTGCTCGGGTCGATCGACGCGCTGGTCGCCTCCTGGCTGCCCGGGAGCGAGGGAGCGGGCGTGGCCGACGTGCTCTTCGGGCGCCGGCCCTTCACCGGCAAGCTCCCGGTGACCTGGCCGCGCAGCGTGGCCCAGGAGCCGATCAACATCGGTGACGCCGACTACGACCCGCTGTTCCCCTACGGCTGGGGCCTGACGACCCGGCACCGCTAGTCGGGCCGGATCGCGCGGGGGAGCGGCCGGGCTGCTCCTCCGCGCGGTCCGACGGCGCTAGGTTCTGGGTCATGTCAGCGCTGAGGTTCACCGGCCCGGTCCTGCCCGACGGCGAGGTCCGGGACTTGTACGTCGTCGACGGCCGGGTCACCTACGAGAGGCCGCCCGGCGCGGAGCTCGCGGGGGAGGGGTGGATCGTCCCGGGGCTCGTCGACGCCCACAACCACCTCGGGCTCGAGGACGGCGGCGCCGTCGACGACGAGGAGATCCTGCGCCAGGCGGTGGCCGACCGTGACACGGGCGCCCTGCTGCTGCGCGACTGCGGCTCGCCGGCCGACACCCGCTGGGTGCAGCAGCGCGAGGACCTCCCGCGGCTGATCCGCTGCGGCCGCCACATCGCTCGCACCAAGCGCTACATCCGCAACTACGCGCACGAGGTGGAGCCCGAGGACCTCGCGGCGTACGCCGCCCGGGAGGCTCAGGCCGGCGACGGCTGGATCAAGCTGGTCGGCGACTGGATCTCCCGCGAGGCGGGTGACCTGACCCCCTCCTTCCCCGCCGACGCCGTCGCCGCCGCGATCGGGGCAGCCCACGAGCACGGCGCCAAGGTGACCGCCCACTGCTTCGGCAGCGACTCGATCGGTCCGCTCCTCGACGCCGGGATCGACTGCATCGAGCACGGCACCGGCCTGCGCGAGGAGCACCTGGCCACCATGGCGGCGCGTGGGGTCGCCCTGGTCCCGACCGTGCTGCAGACCGACAAGTTCCCGCAGTACGTCGAGGCCGGCCGCGAGAAGTTCCCCACCTACGCGACCACGATGGAGGCGCTGCACCGACAGCGGCGCGAGGTGCTGCTGCAGGCCCACGAGGCAGGGGTCGCGCTCTACGTCGGCAGCGACGGCGGCGGCACCGGCCGCCACGGCTACCTCCACGAGGAGGTGCTCGCCATGGCCGCGATGGGTCTCCCCGCCCGCGACGTGCTGGCGGCCGCGTCGTGGCAGGCCCGCGCGTGGCTCGGCTTCCCGTCCGGGGTCGCTGAGGGCGAGCCCGCGGACTTCGTGGTCTACGACGCCGACCCGGTCGCCGACCTCACGGTGCTCGCCCGCCCGGCGCGCGTGGTGCTGCGCGGCAAGGTCGTCGCGTGACCCGCCTCGGCCGGAGGTGCCGGGCCCGGCGGCGACGTGGATTTCCGCACCTCCGTGACCTCTGGCAGACTTGACCGCTGAGTCCTGCGCGCCCGGACCCTCTCACCGGCGATGCAGTGCCCACTTCGAAGGACGTACTCCGGTGTTCCCCACCTGGCTGCGCGTCCTTCACCCACCACGAACCGTCAAGGAGACACCACAAACGTGGCCGTCAAGATCCGTCTGAAGCGCCTGGGCAAGATCCGGGTGCCGCAGTACCGCATCGTCGTCGTCGACTCGCGCAAGAAGCGCGACGGTCGAGTCCTCGAGGAGATCGGCAAGTACCACCCCAAGGAGGACCCGTCGTACATCGACGTCGTCTCCGAGCGGGCGCAGTACTGGCTGGGTGTCGGCGCGCAGCCGACCGAGGCCGTCGAGGCCATCCTCAAGATCACCGGCGACTGGCAGAAGTACAAGGGCCTGCCGGGCACGGAGGGCACCCTCAAGGTCGCCGCCGCCAAGCCCGACAAGCTCGAGCTCTTCAACAAGGCGCTCGCCGAGGCTCACTCCGAGCCCAAGGCCGAGGCCGTGACGAAGAAGAGCGCCAAGAAGGCTGAGGAGCCGAAGGCCGAGGAGACCAAGGCGGAGGAGACCCCCGCCGAGGAGACCCCGGCCGCCGAGGCTCCGGCCGAGGCCGGCACCGAGGCCTGAGCATGCTCGCCGAGGCACTGGAGCACCTCGTCCGCGGCGTGGTCGACCACCCCGACGACGTCTCCGTGCGCGACAAGCAGCTGCGTCGCGGCTCGATCCTCGAGGTCCGGGTCCACCCCGACGACCTCGGCAAGGTGATCGGCCGCGGCGGCCGCACCGCGCAGGCGTTCCGCACCGTCATCGGTGCGCTCGCCGGCCGGGGCGGGGCCAAGATCGACTTCGTCGACGTCGACCGCCGGCGCTGAGCGATCCGCAGCACCACGACGGGCGTCACCCTCCGGGGTGGCGCCCGTCGCTGCGTTGCCGGCCACTTCTCCTTCAACCACCTCACTTCTCGGGCTTTGCATCGGCCGAGAAGTGAGGGAATCCCCGGTTAACCGGGGATTCCGCCGTCGCCCTACCCTGTCCTTCGTGGACACCATCGAGGTGCTGGTCGGCCGGATCGGCAAGCCGCACGGCATCCGGGGCGAGGTCACCATCGACGTGCGCACCGATGAGCCGGAGCGGCGCTTCGCGCCGGGTGCGGTGCTGCGGGCCCAGCCGCCCAAGGGCTCGCCCTGGACCGGCGCGACCCTCACCGTCGCTTCCGCACGCTGGCACCAGCAGGTGCTGCTGGTCGCCTTCGACGAGGTGGTCGACCGCAACACCGCCGAGGCGGTCCGCGGCGTCCTGCTGCACGCCGACATCCCGGCCGACGCCTCGCCGGAGGACCCCGACGAGTTCTACGACCACCAGCTCATCGGGCTGGCGGCGTACGACGTCGACGGCACCCACCTGGGCGAGGTGACCGCACTCGTGCACGGGGCCGCACAGGACCTGCTCACCATCCGCACCCCCGACCGGCGGGAGGCACTGGTGCCGTTCGTGAAGGCGCTGGTGCCGGAGGTCGACCTCGCCGGCCGCCGGGTCGTCGTCGCCGACCGCCCGGGGCTGGTGCAGCCGCTCCCCGACGAGGAGACCGACCCCGAGGCCTCGGCGTGAGGCTCGACTACCTCACGATCTTCCCCGACTACCTCGCACCCCTGTCGCTCTCGCTGCCCGGCAAGGCCGTCGCCAAGGGGCTGCTCGAGGTGCACGTCCACGACCTGCGCTCGTGGACCCACGACCGGCACCGCACCGTCGACGACACCCCCTACGGTGGTGGCGC
>JAPSKJ010000463.1 GCA_031177735.1 Nocardioides sp. | reverse complement strand
ACCCCACGTCCTACACCGGCCGCTTCCTGCGGCCCCTGCTGGAGGGCCGGGAGGCTGCCCAGCCGAAGGCCCCGGCCCGCAAGCGGGCACCGGCGAAGAAGAAGGCCTCCGCCTGACGACCGGCGGATTGGCGCCGGCGAATTTCCAGCGAATTCACAGGTAGAGGCCTGGGAACACGCAGTGCGCTGACTCTAGTGTCACTTTCAACCACCCCGCCACCGAGGAGTCCCCATGCCCCCGAAGAGTGTGCCCCCGCAGCGCGTGTCCCGACGGGTCGTCGTCGCCGGCGTCGGGGCGGTGAGCGCGGCGCCCGCCCTGGCGGCCTGCGGCACCGACGAAGCCACCGACCCTGCCGCCGACGCTCCTGCGGCGAGCACACGGTCGGCCTCCTCCGCACCGACGGCAGGATCGAGCGGGACCCCGAGCGCCGAGGCGCCCGCGGCGGACGCGCTCGCCAGCACCTCCGACATCGAGGTCGGCGGAGGAGCGATCTTCCCTGACGAGCAGGTCGTCATCACCCAGCCGACCGAGGGGGAGTTCAAGGCCTTCGACGCTGCCTGCACCCACCAGGGCTGCCTGGTCGCGGAGATCAGCGACGGCACCATCAACTGCACGTGCCACATGAGCAAGTTCTCCATCGAGGACGGCTCGGTGCAGGGCGGACCGGCGCCCGACCCGCTGCCCGAGGTGCCGATCACCGTCCAGGGCGACCAGATCATCCTGGGCTGAGCGGGGCGGCTCCGGCCGGCTCAGCCGTGCCCAGCGCCTGCGCCCGCCACGCCTCGTCGCGCCGCGAGCGGCGGCGGTCCAGCCGTGCGTCGAGCAAGGCCCGGGCCTCTTCCCAACGGCCGGCGCGGAGCAGCGCGGCGATCCGGGTCTCCTCGACGATCTCGCGCTGCGCGTCGGAGCCGCCGAGCCGGCGGACCTGGGGAGCCAGGCTGGCCAGCTCATCGGCGGCCGCGGAGTGCTTCCCCGCGGCCATCCGGTCGAGTGCTCCCGCGAGCGGCGCCACGACCTCCCGCTGGGTCGGGTGGGGATGTGCCGCGGCCCACGCCTGGAGTCGGCGCAGCGCCGCGCGGTCGTCGCAGGCGAGGAGCGCGATGGCGGCGTGCATGGCGAGGAACGGGGTCGCCGGCCGCTCCAGGGTGTTCCGGCCGGTCACCGACACGACCTCCTGACCCAGGTCCGGCACGTCGCGGGCCGCCGGCGTGATCGCCCAGCGGAAGAGCAGCGACCCGCTGTCGACCAGGGCACGGCAGCCGAGTGCGCGGCCGGGTCGCAGCTGGGCGTCGTAGCGGCGCCGGACGGCGTCCAGGTCGCCGAGCGAGAGCTCGTGGAGTGCGGCGTGCCAGGAGAAGTGCGAGAGGCTCTCGATCCTCGCGCCGTCGCCGGTGACCCAGTCGTCCATCCACGCCAAGCCGGCCTCGTGGTCGCCGGTCTCGTAGTGCGCGTGTGCCCGGGCGTGCGCGGAGTGGCCGGCCCCGGGCTCCTGCGCCAGAGAGTGGCAGGCCAGGTCCATCGCCTCGTCGTAGCGGTGCTGCTCCTGGCGCACGAACGCCAGCAGGCCGCTGAACCACCAGTCCCCGCCGTAGGCCGGAGCACACTCCTCGACGATCGACCACGCCTGCTCGGGCACCTCCGTCACGCCGGCGAAGGCGATGGTCGGCACGGCCGTGGAGAGCAGGAGCGCATCCCGGGGATAGCTGCGCAGGTGCGCGACCAGCGGCCGCGGGTCGCCGGCGATGTGCGCGGCGATCGCCTGCACGTGGCAGCGCTCGCGCTCGGTGGCCCGGCGGGCGTGGAGCTGCGCGTGCCGCAGCCGTGCCGGAACGTCGACCGGCGCGCACATCTCGTGACCGAGCAGGGCCAGCGCGGCATGCCCAAGGGCGAAGGTCGGGTCGTGTGCGATCGCCTCCGCGATGTGCTCCGCCGCTCCAGTGCGCAGTCGCAGCACGTCGAGCAGGCCGCGGTTGTAGGCCTGCGCGGCGGCGCTGCTCGTGGTGAGCCGATAGCCGTAGGGGTCAATCGCTGGCATAAAACTATAGTAAGTCACTGGACTAGGAAATGTCTGGATGCGACGCCGGTAGGTGCCTGACGGCCCTGTCGGCAGCCGACCGTAGGGTTGGGACGTGCCAGATCCGAGGACCTATCGCCCGCGTCCGGGGGAGATTCCGACGCAGCCGGGGGTCTACCGGTTCCGCGACCCCAAGGGCCGCGTCATCTACGTGGGCAAGGC
>JAPSKJ010000462.1 GCA_031177735.1 Nocardioides sp. | reverse complement strand
TCGACCTCGGGGCCGACCTCGGCGGAGCCGGTCTCCGACCCGGCGGGCTGCTCGTCGGCGCCGCGGGAGCCCGCGGCGGGGGCCGCGGCGAGCGGGTCGACGTAGGGTCCGGTGAGCGGGTCGATCGGGTCGGGTCCGGGCGTCGGAGCCGGCACGGCCACGGGCACAGGGTCGCCCGCCACCGGCGCAGGATCGCTGGCGGCGGGAAGGTCGCCGGTGTCGGCGGCGCTGCCGGGATCGGCCGGAGCGTCGGGAACCACCGTCAGGGCCGGGGCTGCAGAGGCGGCCGAGGCGGGCGCCTGGGCCGCGGGGATCTCCAGGGAGGCCAGCCGGACCAGACCGCCGACCAGCTGCAGCACCGGGCCGGTGGGCTCCTCGCCCGGCAGCGTCACGGACAGGCGCGTCACGTCGGTCAGGCTGCGCTCCACCCAGGTCGCGGAGCCCGCGCCGGTGACGGAGCCGTCGCCGTCGGCGGAGGCGATCCTCACCGCCGCGTCGCCGCGGACCATCACCCGGGTCACCTCGCCGTCGTCGGCGAACAGGACGAATCCGGGCAGGGTGCTCAGGCCGGAGGAGACCAGGGAGTCGAGGACCGCGTCGAAACCGGCTCCGTCGTCGACCAGCGCCCACAGCGCGGCCGCCCGGGCCTTCTCGGTGGCCGGCAGCAGCACCGTCGCCCGTGCACCGACGATCCCGAGCCACGATCCGACGCGGTAGCCCGCCGCGCGGAGAGAGACGGATCCTTCGGTCACGGCAGCACTCCCAGCTTCTGCTCCAGACTCGCCCGCTGTTGCGCGGAGTCGTAGGGGTTCTCGTCGGTCCATCCCACCACATCGACGACGACGGCCGTCGCGTTGTCCCGGCCGCCCTCGGCCACGGCGGCGAGCACCAGCCGCTCGGCGGCGTCGCGCGGATCGTCGGTGGCGGCCAGGATCGCGGCCATCTGCTCCTCCTCGAGCATGCCGCTGACCCCGTCGGAGCACAGCACCAGCCGCAACCCGGGCGGCACGCTGAGGTGGAAGAAGTCGGCCTCCATGGACACCTCGCCGCCGAGGGCGCGGGTCACCACGTTGCGGTCGGGGTGGGTCGCGGCGTCGGCGGCGCTGAGCGAGCCGGCGTCGACCATCTCCTGGACCAGGCTGTGGTCGACGCTGACCTGGGACAGCACGCCGTCGAAGAAGCGGTAGGCCCGGGAGTCGCCGAGGTTGGCGACCAGCCACTGCGGACCGTGGGCCGTCTCCACGAGCATCGCGATCACGGCGGTGGTGCCGGAGGTGAAGTCGGGGGCGCCGGACTCGCGCTGACGCCCGGCGTAGGCGGTGATCCGCTCCTGGCAGGCGGTGAGCGCCGCCGTCACCATCTCGGCCCCGCGCGCGGGGTCGTAGCGCCCGTCGGCGAGCTTGGCGAACTCCTCGACGACGATCGCGCTCGCGACGTCGCCGCCGTCGTGGCCGCCCATGCCGTCGGCCACCACCCACACCGGCGGCGCGGAGAGATGGGAGTCCTCGTTGACGCGGCGCACCAACCCGATGTCGGTGGCGGCACCGTGGTGCACGACCAGCCTGCTCACCTCACCCACCGGGCGGCGCGGTCGCGGCGGGCTAGCGTTGGCAGGATGGGGGGCGTGCAGGGACACCGGACGCTCGCCGACCAGCTCCGCGCCTGGCCGGACGAACGACTGACCCGTCTCCTGCTCCTGCGACCCGATCTCGCCACTCCTGCCCCTCAAGACTCCAGCCAGCTCGCCTCGCGTGCCGCCACCCGATCATCGCTGGGGCGTGCCATCGACCAGCTCACCCGAGCCGAGCTTTCTGTTCTTGATGCCCTTGTCATCGCGCATCAAACCACCAGTGACGAACTTGTTGCTCTCGTCCACGCCGAGCCCGCCACCGTGTCCGCGGCGGTCGACCGTCTGCTCGAGCTCGCGGTCGCCTGGGAGTCCACGGGCGGGCTCCGCGCGCTGAGCGGGGTGGCGGAGCTCCTCGTCGGTGGGGCAGACGCCGGGGTGAGCGGCCTGAAACCACTCTCCCCCTCGCCACGGCCGCGGCCCGAGATCGAGGCGCGGATCGCCGAGCTCTCACCGCAGGCCCGCACCCTGCTCGAGCACGTGCTGGACAACGGCGGCGAGGCGACCACCGGCACCGCCCGGCAGACCGTCTCGCCGGCCGACGCGGCCACGCCGGCGGAGGAGCTGCTCGCCCGCGGTCTGCTGCTGCCCCGCGGCGGCGCGACCGTGA
>JAPSKJ010000461.1 GCA_031177735.1 Nocardioides sp. | reverse complement strand
GCGCGCAGCACCTGGAGCCGGTAGCCGTGCTCGGCGAAGATCGCCACGTCACGCGCCAGCGCGGCCGGATCGCAGGCGACGTAGGCGACCGCACGCGGCGAACGCGCCACGACCTGCTCCACCACCGGCCGTCGGGCACCCTCGCGCGGCGGATCGAGGACGACCAGGTCGAAGTGCTCCGAGTACGCCGCAGCCAGGATGGTGGCCACGTCACCGGAGGTGACCTCGGCGCCGGCCACGTTGGTCGCCGAGAGCGCGGACGCCGTCCGGTCGCCCTCGATGGCGACCACGCGCCCCGCATCGCCGACGGCGTCGGCCAGGAAGCCGGTGAAGAGCCCGACCCCGGCGTACAGGTCCAGGACACTCTCCCCCGGCTGCGGCTGGAGCACGTCGAGGACGGCCTCGACCAGGGTCGTGGGCGCGCCCGGGTGGACCTGCCAGAAGCCGTCCGCTGCCACCTCGAAGGAGCGGGTGCGGCCAGCGGCCGTGACCCGCTCGACGACCGTGCCGGGGTGTGGCTCCCTGGCGTCGGGGGCGGCGATCTTGCAGTCGTCGACGGCGATGGCCTCGTGGGAGCGGTGCTTGCGCATTCCCCGCCCGCTGGGCAGCGGCACGTAGGACTGCCGGGTGCGCCAGCGCAGGCCCTGCTCGACCTCCGGGCGCGGGCCGGGAACCGCCTCGACGGTGACGGCGAGGTCGAGTCCGGCCAGCCGGCGCAGCTGCTCGGCGACGACCTGCGCCTTCAGCGACCGCTGGGCGGGGAGGGCGACGTGCTGGAAGTCGCAGCCACCGCACAGGCCGGGTCCCGCGAACGGGCACGGCGGCGCGATGACGCGGTCGGGCGAGGCGTCGAGCACCTCGACGGCGTCACCGCGCCAGAACCGGTCGCCCTCGGTGCCCTCGGTGATCTCGAGGACGACCCGCTCGCCCGGCAACGCGTGCCGGACGAAGACCACCCGGGTCTCCTCCGAGTCCGGAGCGGCCGGCACCCGCGCGATGAAGTGGCCACCGTGGGCGACCGGCCCGATCTCCACCTCGAAGCGCTGACCGACCACGGACCGGCCGCGCGCCTGTCGGGCGCGTGGTCGGTGGTGGTGCCTGCCTCGACCGCCCTGGGGACGGGTCACCGGTGCACCTGGCCCGGGCGGGTGTCGTCCACGCGGCCGCGCACACTGGGGGCGACCCACGGCTCACGCTCGCTGGCGATCTGCGAGGAGCGCAGCTGGTAGGGCACCGAGGTCACCATGACCCCTGGGGTGAACAGCAGCCGACCCTTGAGCCGCAGCGCCGTCTGGTTGTGCAGCAGCTGCTCCCACCAGCGGCCGACGACGTACTCCGGGATGTAGACGCACACGACGCCGCGCGGGTTGGCCTTGCGGATGGCGCTGGCGTACTCGACCACTGGGCGGATCAGCTCGCGGTAGGGCGAGTGCAGCACCTTGAGCGGGATGTCGATGTTGCGGTCGTCCCACTCCTCCAGCAGGCGAGCGGTGGCGTCGTTGTCGATCGAGACCGTGACAGCCTCGAGCAGGTTGGGGCGCGTCGCCTTGGCGAAGGCGAGCGCACGCAGGGTCGGCTTGTGCAGCTTGGAGACGAGCACGATCGAGTGCACGCGGGTCGGCATCACCTTGTCGGTGTCGTCGGCGCGCAGCTCCTCCTCGACCCGGTCGTAGTGCTTGCGGATCGCGCGCATGAGGACGAAGAACGTCCCCATGGCGAGGATCGTGATCCAAGCCCCCTCGAGGAACTTGGTGACCAGCACGACCACCAGCACCACCGCGGTGAAGGACAGCCCGATCGCGTTGATCACCCGCGAGGTGGCCATCCTGCGCCGCACGGCCGGGTCGGTCGTGGTCTTCAGCTCGCGGGTCCAGTGCCGGATCATCCCGAGCTGGCTGAGGTTGAACGAGACGAAGACGCCGACGATGTAGAGCTGGATCAGCCGGGTGGTCTGCGCGTCGAACACCACGATGAGCAGGATCGCGAACGCGGCGAGGAAGAGGATGCCGTTGCTGTAGGCCAGCCGGTCGCCGCGCGAGCCGAGGGCACGGGGGGCGAAGCCGTCGCGCGCGAGGATCGAGCCCAGCACCGGGAAGCCGTTGAAGGCGGTGTTGGCCGCCAGCACCAGGATCACGCCGGTCACGATGACCACCGCGTAGAAGCCGGGCGGGAACCCGTCGAAGACGCCGCGCGCGATCTGGGCGATCGCGGTGTGCTGGTCGTAGTCGGAGCCGACCG
>JAPSKJ010000043.1 GCA_031177735.1 Nocardioides sp. | reverse complement strand
GGGTTCGCCTACGCCGAGGACGCGCCGCTCGACATGCGGATGGACCCGACCACCGGGATCACCGCGGCCGACGTGCTCAACACCTACTCCGCGGCCGAGCTGACCCGGGTGCTGCGGGAGTACGGCGAGGAGAAGTTCGCTTCCAAGATCGCCGGCGCGGTCGTCCGTCGCCGCGAGCAGGAGCCGTTCGCGACGTCCGGGCCCCTCGTCGAGCTGCTCTACGCGACCATCCCCGCCCCGGCCCGCCGAACCGGTGGACACCCCGCCAAGCGCACCTTCCAGGCCCTGCGGATGGAGGTCAACGACGAGCTCGGTGCGCTGCGCCGGGCGATCCCGGCCTCCCTGGAGGCGATCGGCGTCGGCGGCCGCGTCGTGGTCGAGTCCTACCACTCCCTGGAGGACCGGCTGGTCAAGCACGCCTTCGCGGCCGCGAGCCGCTCCGAGGTGCCTCCCGACCTGCCCTTCGTGCCCGAGGGCAGCGAGCCGGCCCTCCGGCTGGTCACCCGCGGCGCGGAGCAGGCCGACGCCCACGAGATCGAGCAGAACCCCCGCGCAGCCTCGGTGCGGCTGCGTGCGATCGAACGAGTCAAGCCCGCCCCGAACTCCGGCCTTCTTCCCCGAGGAGTCACCAGATGAGCAGCGCTCTCCCCGTCCGCAGGTCCTCCGCCTGGAGCTTCCGCCCGCTCGACGCACCCATCCGGCAGCGGGCGCGGTTGGCCGTGGTGCCGGGGGTGCGCAGCCGTGCGCCCCGTGTCCCGTTCGTCACGCTGGTGAGCCTGATCCTGCTCGCCGGCGTGGTCGGCCTGCTCTGCTTCAACACCTCGATGCAGCAGGCCTCGTTCGCCGCGACCACGCTCGACCAGCGCGCGCAGGCCCTCGCCGCGCGGCAGCAGACCCTGGAGATGGAGCTGCAGAAGCTGCGCAGCCCGCAGAACATCGCGGAGAAGGCCCAGGCGCAGGGCCTGGTCTTCCCGACCAGCGTGGGCTGGCTCGACCTGGCGACCGGTCAGGTCAGCGGCGAGCCTGCGCCGGCCGACCGCGACAACACGCCGCCGCTGCACCCCGTGATCCCCAAGCCGGTCCGGTAGACAAGCGTTAGCAACTCCTGCACCACCAATCACAACAGTCACAGCCGATGAGTCACAGCAGACCGAGGGGGACGTCCGTGGGTCGCACGGTGCGCACGGGACAGCGCGGCGCACCGCACGTGCGTCTGCGGATCGGCTTCGTCGTCATCGCGATGCTGCTGTCGGTCTTCGGCGCGCGGCTGGTGCAGCTGCAGGGGTTCGACCCGCACCAGTACGCCGCCGCGGCTGCCGCGGAGAACCTCATCGACCGGGTGCTGCCGGCCGAGCGCGGCGACATCCTCGACCGCGACGGCGAGCCGCTGGCCGACTCGGTGGCCGGCGTGATGATCATCGCCGACCCCAAGCTCACCTACACCCGGGCGCCGGAGATCGCGAAGTTCTTCAGCACCGAGCTCGGCGTCGACTACTTCACCGCACTCGACCGGCTGCGCGAGTGGGACCCGGCCACCGGTGAGGGGAGCCGTTATGAGTACCTCGCTCGCCGGGTGCCCTCCACCGTCGCGACCGACGCGCTGAAGAAGGCCGAGGAGCTCGGCTTCAAGGGTCTGTGGACCGAGCGTGACCCCGTCCGCGCCTACCCGGCCGAGGACGTCGCCGCCAACCTGGTCGGCTTCGTCGGCACCGACGAGCCGCTGGCCGGCTTCGAGCGCACCTTCGACACCCTGCTCTCCGGCAAGGACGGCAAGGAGCAGTACGAAGCGGGATCGGGCAACCGGATCCCGTTGGGCAAGAACAGCACCGTGCCGCCGGTCGACGGCGCGAACCTGCAGACCACCATCGACCGCGAGCTGCAGCTCTACACCCAGCGCGTGCTCGCCGACGCCGTCGCCCGGTCCGGGGCGGAGTCCGGCTTCGCCGTCGTGCTCGACCGGGCCACCGGTGAGGTGCTCACCCTGGCCGACGTGCCGACCTTCGACGCCACCGACCCGGCGGCCTCCGACCGGGCCGACCGCGGCGCGCGGTCGATGAGCGACGTCTACGAGCCCGGGTCGGTGCAGAAGGTGCTCACCGTCGCCTCCCTGCTCGATGCCGGCAAGGTGACGCCTCGCACCCGGATCAAGGTCCCGCCGGTCCTCCCCGACCCCTACGACCCCAATCGGCAGATCGGTGACTGGTTCGACCACGGCACCCTGCGACTGACCCTCGCCGGTGTGATCGCGAAGTCGTCCAACATCGGCACGGTGCTCGCCGCCGACAACTTCGAGCCCGGCCAGCTGCGCAGCTACCTGGCGAAGTTCGGGCTCGGCCAGAAGACCAACGTCGGCATCCGCGGCGAGTCCGCCGGCATCCTGCCCGCCCCGGGGGTGTGGAACGAGCAGATCGAGGACCGCATCGACTTCGGTCAGTCGCTCTCCGTCAACGGCCTGCAGATGGCCGCGGCGGTCAACGCGATCGCCAACGGGGGAGTGCTGGTCAGTCCCAGCGTCATCAAGGGCAGCGCCACCACCGACGCCGGGGAGGTCGTCGGCACCGACCACACCACCCGCACCCGCGTCGTCAGCGAGCAGGCCGCTCGCGACACGGCCCGGATGATGGAGCGGGTCGTGGATCCGGAGGCCGGCACCGCGCCGGGCGCCGGCGTCGAGGGCTACCGCGTGGCGGGCAAGACCGGCACGGCCCAGCGGGTCAACTCCGAGTGCGGCTGCTACGACGGCACCTTCACGATCTCCTTCGCAGGCTTCGCCCCCGCCGACGACCCGCGGTTCACCGTCTACGTCGTCATCCAGGACCCCAAGAACGGTGGCGGCGGTGGCTCGCTCGCCGGTCCGGTGTTCGCCAAGGTGATGAGCTTCGCGCTGCAGCGCTACGGCGTGCCGCCGACCGGCACCCGACCCTCGCGGCTCCCCGTCACCTGGTGAGCGTCCGGACCGTTCGGAGCGATAGCCTCCCGCGGTGACCACCCCAGCGGACCGCACCGCGGCCAGGCCGCGACGGGCGCCCCGGATCCGGCTCGGGGAGCTGGCCGACGAGCTCGGCCTGAGCCTCCACGGCGACCCGGAGACGGTCGTCGCCGGGGTCACGCTGAGCAGCGAGCGGGTGCTGCCGGGCGACCTCTACGCCGCCCTGGCCGGCTCCCGCGTGCACGGCATCGAGTACGCCGCCGGCGCGGTCGCGGCCGGCGCGGTGGCCGTCCTCACCGACCCGGTCGGGGCGGCGAGGGCCCAGGAGGCCGGAGCCGCCGCTGTCCCGCTCCTCGTGGCGGACCGGCCGCGGGCGGTCCTCGGGCGGCTGGCGGCCACCGTCTACGGCCGACCGGCCGAGTCGATGCGGATGATCGGCGTCACCGGCACCCAGGGCAAGACGACCACCACCCGGTTGGCCGAGGGCGCCCTGCAGAGCGCCGGGGTGAGCGCCGGGGTGATCGGCACGGTCGGCACCCGCATCGCCGGTGCGGACGTCCGCACCACCCTCACCACCCCCGAGGCGCCCGACCTGCACGCGCTGTTCGCGCTGATGCGCGAGCAGGGGGTGCAGGCGTGCGCCATGGAGGTCTCCAGCCATGCGCTGGTGATGGGTCGCGTCGACGGCGTCGTCTTCGACGTCGCGGTCTTCCTCAACCTCGGCCGCGACCACCTCGACTTCCACCGCGACGTGGAGGACTACTACGCCGCCAAGGCCAGCCTGTTCACCCCGGAGCGGGCCCGTCTGGGGCTGGTCAACCTCGACGACGACCACGGGCGCCGACTCGCGCAGGAGGCGGTGATCCCCGTGCGCACCTTCTCCCTGGCGGACGAGGCCGCCGACTGGCGCGCCGTCGACGTCGACCTCGGCCCCGGCGGTTCCACCTTCCGGATCCTCGGCCCCGGCGGGATCGACGTTCCCGCGAGCTGCCCGCTCCCGGGCGACTTCAACGTGGCGAACGCCCTCGCCGCCGTCGCCGCCTGCGCCGAGGCCGGCCTCCCGGCGGCCGAGGTGGCGCGCGCCCTCGCGGTCGGCGGCGGCGTACCCGGGCGTCTGGAGCGGATCGACGCGGGGCAGGACTTCACCGCCGTGGTCGACTACGCCCACAAGCCCGATGCGGTCGCCGCGACCCTGCGCACGCTGCGGCCGCTGACCGACGGGCGACTGGTGGTCGTCCTCGGGGCCGGCGGCGACCGCGACGCCGGGAAGCGGCCGATCATGGGCCGGATCGCCGCCGACCTCGCCGACGTCGTCATCGTCACCGACGACAACCCGCGCTCGGAGGACCCCGCGGCGATCCGCTCCGCCGTCCTCGAGGGCGCCCGGCAGGGGCGCGCGGAGGTGCACGAGACCGGCGACCGCCGCGCTGCGATCGCCCAGGCCGTCGCGCTGGCCGCGCCGGGTGACATCGTGCTCGTGGCCGGCAAGGGCCACGAGACCGGGCAGGAGATCGCCGGTGTCGTGCACCCCTTCGACGACCGTGAGGTCGTCCGCGAGGCCTTGGTCACGCTCCGGGGCCGCTCGTGACGGGGTGGCGTGCCCACACGCGACCTGTTGTGCGCCAAGATTGTCCGGGCCCACCACGGCCGATCGACCAACCCGCTCCCGCGGGACCCGAGTGAGACGAGGCAGAGCACAGCGATGAGAGCGATCCTCCTGGGCGGCGGGCTGGCCCTGCTGATCTCGCTCCTCGGCACCCGCATCGCGATCCGTCAGTTCACCAGGCTCGGCTACGGCCAGGAGATCCGCGACGACGGGCCGACCAGCCACCACACCAAGCGCGGCACGCCGACGATGGGCGGCGTCGTCATCATCCTGGCGACCGTCATCGCCTACTTCGCCGCCAAGCTGATCACCGGGGTGACGCCCTCGGCGTCGGCGTGGTTGCTGCTCTACCTCTTCGTCGGCACCGGCCTGGTCGGATTCCTCGACGACTTCATCAAGATCTCCAAGCAGCGCAGCCTGGGCCTGCGCAGCAAGGCCAAGATCATCGGCCAGACGGTCGTCGCGGTGAGCTTCGGCCTCCTGGCGGTCTGGGAGCGGTTGGCCGACTCCGACGGCATCACGCCGGCGTCCAACCAGGTCTCCTTCCTGCGCGACTGGGGGTGGACGCTGCCGACGGCCGTGGTGATCGTGCTGATCTGGCTGATCGTCACCGCCACCAGCAACGCGGTGAACCTCACCGACGGCCTCGACGGGCTGGCCACCGGCGCGAGCGTGATGGTGTTCGGCGCCTACACGCTGGTGTGCATCTGGCAGTTCAACCAGGCCTGCGGCGCCGAGATCACGCCGAAGTGCTACGAGGTGCGCGATCCGCTCGACCTGGCCGTCGTGGCCGCCTCGATCACTGGGGCCTGCTTCGGATTCCTGTGGTGGAACGCCTCGCCGGCCCACATCTTCATGGGCGACACCGGGTCGCTGGCGCTCGGCAGCGCCCTGGCCGGCTTCGCCATCCTGTCCCGCACCGAGCTGCTGCTGATCATCCTCGGCGGTCTCTTCGTCGTCGAGACGCTGTCGGTGATGCTCCAGGTCGGGTGGTTCAAGGCGACCAGGGGCAGACGGATCCTGCGGATGGCACCCATCCACCACCACTTCGAGATGCTCGGCTGGGAGCAGGTCACCGTCGTGATCCGCTTCTGGATCATCACGGGCCTGTGCGTCGCGACCGGTCTCGGTGTCTTCTACGCCGAGTGGGTCGCCGGAAACTGACCGGACGGGAATCCACTCACCCATGTCACCTGAGTCCCTGGGCCGGCACGACTCCTGGGAGGGCGTGCGCGCCGTCGTCGCGGGCTTCGGCGTCTCCGGGTTCGCCGCCGCCGACAACCTGACCCACCTCGGCGCCCGGGTCGTCGCGCTCGACGAGTCGGAGGGCGACGACACCCGCCGCGAGAAGGCCGAGCTGCTCGAGGTGCTCGGCGCGACGGTCCGCCTGGGCCCCGGCACCACCGCCGAGCTGCCCGCCGACGCCGACGTCCTGGTCGTCTCACCCGGCTGGAAGCCCTCCGCGCCGCTGCTCGCCCAGGCGCGGGCCCGCGGCATCCCGGTCTGGGGGGAGGTCGAGCTGGCCTGGCGGCTGCGCGACCCCGACCGGCCGGCGCCCTGGCTCGCCGTCACCGGCACCAACGGCAAGACCACCACGGTGCAGATGCTCGACGCCATCCTGCGCGCCGCCGGGTTGCGCACCGCCGCGGTGGGCAACGTCGGGATGCCCGTCGTCGAGGCCGTCATGGACCCCACGCCCTACGACGTCCTGGCGGTCGAGCTCTCCAGCTTCCAGCTGCACTACGTCGACTCCATGAGCGCCGAGTCGGCGGCCGTGCTCAACCTCGCCGAGGATCACCTCGACTGGTACTCGGGGCCCACGGCGATGGCCGACTACGCCGCCGACAAGGGCCGCATCTACGAGCGGGTGCAGCGGGCCTGCGTCTACAACGTCGCCGACCCCGCCACCGAGCGGCTGGTCATGGACGCCGAGGTCGTCGAGGGCGCCCGGGCGATCGGCTTCACCCTCGGCACCCCGGCGCCCAGCATGCTGGGCATCGTGGAGGACATCCTCGTCGACCGCGCCTTCATCGAGGAGCGGGCGACCTCAGCGGCCGAGCTGTGCACGATCGGCGACCTGGCCAGCGACGCGCCGCACTACCTGGCCAACGCGCTCGCCGCGGCAGCGCTCGCCCGTGCCCACGGCGTCAGCCAGGCGGCGGTGCGCGACGGGCTGCGCGGCTTCCGGCCCGACGGCCACCGGATCGAGGTGGTGGCCACCCACGAGGCGATCACCTGGGTCGACGACTCCAAGGCCACCAACCCGCACGCCGCGCTGGCCTCCCTGCAGGCCTTCGACCCGGTGGTGTGGATCGCCGGCGGCCTCGCCAAGGGCGCCAGGTTCGACGACCTCGTCCAGGCCGCGCGCGGACGGCTGCGCGGCGTCGTACTCCTCGGGCGCGACCGCGAGGTGATCGCCGAGGCACTTGCGCGACACGCGCCGGATGTCCCCGTCATCACGGTGGAGGCCGACCAGACTGGAGCGGCAGGTGAGCCCATGACGCAGGTCGTGGCCGCAGCAGCCCGCCTCGCCGAAGCCGGCGACACGGTGCTGTTGGCGCCGGGGTGTGCGTCGATGGACATGTTCACCGACTACAAGGCACGCGGCGACGCCTTCGCCGCAGCAGTCAGGCAGCACATCGCCCGGCCCTAGCCGGGAGCACCACGGAGTCGGACAGGAGGGGGAGACCGGGTGACGACGGTGAACCCCGAGTCCGCCACCGACGCTGGACCCCACGCCGGTGTGCCGGCACGTTCGCGGTTGCGCCTGCTCCCCGCCGGTGCCGGCACGGCCACTGGCGGCTGGATCCGCACGCTGCGCGAGGCGCTCGACCGGCCGCTGACCGCCTACTACCTGCTCCTCGGTGCCTCGGCGCTGCTGCTCACCATCGGGCTGATCATGGTGCTCAGCGCGTCGAGCGTGTACTCCTACAAGGTCCACGACGGCGACTCCTACGCCGTGGTGAAGCGCCAGCTGATGTGGGTGGTGCTCGGCCTGCCGGTGGTCTACGTCGCCAGCCGGCTCTCGACGCGCTGGATCCGCCGGTTCACCTGGCTCGCCTACGCCGTCTCGCTCACCCTGCTGCTGCTGGTCGCCTTCATGGGCGTCGCCGTCAACGGCAACCAGAACTGGCTCGCCTTCGGTCCAGTCAGGATCCAGCCGTCCGAGATCGCCAAGCTCTCGTTGGTGCTGTGGGCGGCCAATGTCTACGCCAACAAGGAGCGGCGGCTGGTCAGCCTGCACGAGGTGCTGGTCCCCGTCGTGCCCGGCATGGTGCTGGCGACGGCGCTGGTGGTGCTCGGCCGCGACCTCGGCACTGCCCTGGTCTTCTTCGCCATCCTGCTCGGCCTGCTCTGGGTGGTCGGCGTGCCCGGGCGCCTCTTCGGCCTCGCGCTGTCGGTGATCAGTGTGGTGGCGTTCTTCTTCGCCACCACCGACCAGGAGCGCATGGAGCGCATCACCACCTTCACCGACCCGTTCCGCGACTTCCACGAGACCGGCTGGCAGCCCGCGCACGGGCTCTACGCGTTGTCCTCGGGCGGCATCTTCGGGCAGGGCATCGGTGCCTCGCAGCAGAAGTGGGGCGACCTCCCCGAGGCCCACACCGACTTCATCTTCGCCGTGCTGGGGGAGGAGCTCGGCTTGGTCGGCACGCTGCTCGTGGTCGGCCTGTTCCTCACCATCGCCTATGCGGCGCTGCGGGTCGCTGCCCGGACGCTCGACCCGTTCGTCCGCTACGCCACCTTCGGCATCGTGGTCTGGCTGATCGGCCAGATGGCCATCAACGTCGGCATGGTGCTCGCGCTGCTCCCGGTCATCGGCATCCCGCTGCCGCTGATCTCCTACGGCGGCTCCGCGCTGCTGCCGTCGTTGGTCGCCCTCGGCCTGCTGATCGGGTTCGCGCGCCGTGAGCCCGACGCCGCGCGCGCCCTCGCGGCACGCCGACGGTCCCGCTCCGCCGGCCTCGCCGCCCGCTCGTAGGCTTCTTCCCGATGAAGGTCCTCCTCGCCGGTGGCGGCACCGCCGGCCACACCTCGCCCCTGCTCGCCACGGCCGACGCCCTGCGTCGCCTCGACCCGGCGGTCGAGATCACCTGCCTCGGCACCCCCCGCGGCCTGGAGAACCGGGTGGTCCCCGAGGCGGGCTACCCGCTGGAGCTGATCCCACCCGTGCCGCTGCCGCGCTCGATCTCCGGTGAGCTGCTCCGCGTGCCCGGCCGGCTGCGTGCGGCCGTGCAGGCGACCTACGAGGTGCTCGACCGGGTGCGCCCCGACGTCGTGGTGGGCTACGGCGGCTACGTCTCGGTCCCCGTGTACCTCGCCGCGCGCCGCCGGCGGGTGCCCATCGTGGTGCACGAGCAGAACGCCGTGCCCGGCGTCGGCAACAAGGTCGGCGCCCGCGTCGCTCGCCGCGTCGCGGTCAGCTTCCCCGGCACCCCGCTGCCCAAGGCCGAGTACGTCGGCCTGCCGCTGCGCCGCATGGTCGCCACCCTCGACCGGGCGGCTGTGCGGGCCGAGGCCCGTGCGTTCTTCGGCCTCGACCCCGACCGGCCCACCCTGGTGGTGACCGGTGGCTCGCAGGGGGCGCGTCGCCTCAACGAGACCGTGGGTGCCTCGGCGCGCCAGCTCGCCGAGAGCGGCGCCCAGGTCCTCCACGTCGTCGGCCCCAAGAACGACCTGCCCCCGGCCGCTCCCGGCTACGTCCCGATCGGCTTCGTGGACCGGATGGACTACGCCCTCGCCGCCGCGGACCTGATGATCTGCCGTGCCGGCGCGAACAGCGTCGTCGAGGCCGCCGCGGTCGGCCTGCCCGCGGTGTTCGTGCCCCTGCCGCACGGCAACGGTGAGCAGGAGCACAACGCCCGGCCGGTCGTCGACGCCGGGGGAGCGCTCCTGGTCGCCGACGCCGCCTTCACCCCGGAGTGGGTCGCGGGCACCGTCCCCGCCCTGCTCGGTGACCCCGACCGGCTGGCCGCCATGGGCGCTGCAGCGACTGCGTTGGTCCCGCGCGACGCCGACGAGAAGCTCGCCCGCATCGTGCTGGAGACCGGCGCATGAGGATCCCCGTGCCGGAGGTCGTGCCGGCGGCCGAGGAGCTGGGCCGGGTGCACTTCGTGGGCATCGGTGGCGCCGGCCTCTCCGCCATCGCCCGGATCATGCTGGCCCGGGGCATCGCCGTGAGCGGCAGCGACGGCGTCGACTCACCGACCCTGGCGGCCCTGCGCGAGCTCGGGGCGACCGTGCACGTGGGCCACGCCGCGGAGCACGTCGACGGCGCGGACACCCTGGTGGTCAGCACGGCGGTCCGGGAGGACAACCCCGAGTACCTCGAAGCGGTCCGGCGCGGCCTGCGGGTGCTGCCCCGCTCGGCCGGTCTCGCCTCGGTGATGGCCGGCTCGCGGGTGCTCGCCGTCGCCGGCACGCACGGCAAGACCACCACGACCTCCCTGCTGACCGTGGCGCTGGAGCAGGCGGGTGCGGCGCCGACGTACGCCATCGGCGGCGACCTCGCCGCCACCGGCAGCAACGCCGCACTCGGCGCCGGCGACCTCTTCGTCGCGGAGGCCGACGAGAGCGACGGCGCGTTCCTGGTCTACCGGCCCCACGTCGCGATCGTGACCAACGTCGAGGCCGACCACCTCGACAGCTGGGGCACCGAGGAGGCCTACCACGCCGCGTTCGAGGAGTTCGTCGGCCGGATCGACCCCGACGGGCTGCTCGTCGCGGTCGTCGACGACCCGGGCGCCGCGGCGCTCCGCGACGTCGCTGCCTCCCTCGGCCGCACCTTCGTCGGGGTGGGGGAGTCGGAGCAGGCGCAGGTCCGCGCCGTCGACGTGGTGCTGGAGGGCACCACCTCCTCCTTCACCGTCGTCGACCGCGGCACCGAGCTCGGCCGGGTCACCCTGGCCATCCCAGGGCGGCACTACGTCGTCGACGCCCTCGCCGCGCTGACCGTCGGGCTGCGCCTGGGCTTCGACTTCGACGCGCTGCGGCGCGGCATGGAGGGCTTCACCGGCACCCGCCGGCGGATGGAGCGCAAGGGCGAGGCCGCGGGGGTGCGGGTCTACGACAGCTACGCCCACCACCCGGCCGAGATCGCCGGTGACCTGGTCGCCGCCCGCTCCGTCGCGGGGGAGGGGCGCGTCGTGGTCGCGTTCCAGCCGCACCTGGTCTCACGCACCCGCATCTTCGGCGCCCAGATGGGCCGCGAGCTCGGGGCGGCCGACGAAGTGGTCGTCCTCGACGTCTACCTCGCCCGGGAGGACCCCGACCCGGAGGTCACCGGGGCCCTCGTCGCCGACGCCGTGCCGCTGCCCTCCGAGCGGGTGGCCTTCGTGGCCGGCATCCGTGAGGCCGTCGCCGAGCTTGCCGCCCGCGCGCGGCCCGGCGACCTCGTCGTGACGCTCGGCGCCGGAAGCGTCACCGAGGTGGGCCCGCTGCTGCTCGACGCGCTGGCCGGAGTCGATGCGTAGGCCGGGCCGCGGCGCGGGCAAGGCGAGCGCCGCGAGCCAGCCCACCGTCGACCCCACCACCGCCAAGAGCCGTCGCCGGTTCGCCCGCCGGCAGTGGCGGCGCCGCTGGCTGGCCTGGCGCTACGTCGTCGTCGCCGTGCTCCTGGTGGCACTCGCCGGTGCCGGCGTGTGGGCGCTGTGGTTCTCCACCTGGCTCACCGTCAAGGGCGTCGAGATCACCGGCACCGACGTGCTCTCGGAGGCCGCGGTACGCCGCGCGGCCGACGTCCAGCGCGGTGAGCAGCTGGTCAGCGTCGACCTCGACGCGGTCACCGCGCGGGTGGCGGCGCTGGCCGACGTGGAGTCGGTCGCGGTGACCCGTCAGTGGCCCGACCAGGTCCGGGTGGCCGTCACCGAACGCACCCCGGTCGCCGTCATCCAGATCGGCCAGAGGCTGCGTGCCCTCGACGCCGGGGGCGTCGTCTTCCACGAGTACCGCGACCCGCCGCCCGGGCTGCCCCGCGTCGTGACTCCCGCCGGCACCGACCGCGACGCGCTCCGCGAGGCCGCCGAGGTCATCGGCGCCCTGCCCGCCGAGGTCGCCCCGATCGTCGCCCACGTCGACGTCAAGACGGTCGACCAGATCACCCTGGAGCTCACCGACGGCCGCTCCGTGGTCTGGGGCACCGCTGACGACTCCGAGCTCAAGGGCAGGGTGCTCGCCGGCCTCCTTCGACAGCCGGGCCGCGTCTTCGACGTCTCCGTCCCCGGCCAGCCCACCGCCTGCGTCGACGTCGCCGTGTGCGGCTGAGGCGCCGCTGCGGTGGGTGGTGGGGCGGGCGCGCGGAATCACCGGTTAACCGGTGATTCCTGAACTTCTCGGCCTTTGCAATGCCCGAGAAGTTCAGTAGTTGAAGGAGAAGTCGGGCGCCGGGCAACCCGGGGTGACCGGTTATCCCCAGCCGGCGAGGAACCGGTGTCGGTGACCGTGTCCCGGGAACGCTCCCGGCATGATCATCCCGCCCGACCACCCGCGGCTCACGCCGGTCGTCACCCGCAAGGAGCTCGTCAGCCGCGGTCTCACCGACCGGATGATCGGGCTGGCGGTCCGATCGGGCGAGCTGGCCTCACCCAGGCGTGGGGCGTACGTCGACGGGCTGGTGTGGGCCTCCCTCGACGACGCCGGGCGTCATGCTGTGCGGGCGCACGCGGCCTACCGCCAGTCGCGCACGGAGGTCGTCCTCAGCCACGCCACGGCGCTGCCGTTCCTCGACGCACCGACGTGGGGCATCGACCTGACGGAGGTCCACATCACGCGGGAGGACGCGCGCACCGGCCGCCGCGAGGCCGGCGTGCGCCAGCACTCCGGGAAGCTGGCGGGCGACGACGTGACCGACGTCCACGGCCTGCGTGTGAGCGCACCGATCCGGGCTGCCCTGGAGACCATCACCATCGCGCCGCTCGAGGCGGCGCTGATCGTCACCAACCACTTCCTCCATCGTGGCGACTTCACCCTCGAGCAGCTGGTGACCCGCTACGAGGAGGGCATCGAGCGCTGGCCGCACACACTGACGGCCCCCTTGGTCTTCCGGCTCGCCGATGGTCGCGTCGAGTCGGTGGCCGAGAGTCGGACGCTGCACCTGGTGTGGTCCCAGCAGCTCCCGCGGCCGGTGTTGCAGCACGAGGTGATCGACGGGCGGGGTGTCCTGCTCGGGCGGCTGGACTTCGCCTGGCCGGAGCTCGGCGTCTGGCTGGAGTTCGACGGCAAGCAGAAGTACCTCAAGCACCTGCGTGAGGGCGAGTCGATGACCGACGCAGTCCTGCGTGAGAAGCGTCGGGAGGAGCAGATCCGTGAGCTCACCGGGTGGATCTGCGTGAGGATCACCTGGGCAGACCTGGCCCAGCCCGGCGAGGTGGCCCGTCGGATCCGCGAGGCGATCGCCCGTGCGGCTGCGGCTCGGCACGCCGCAGGCCGGCGACCGTCGGCGTGAGCGCGGCCGCCGGCGGCGTACTTCTCGGGCACTTC
>JAPSKJ010000042.1 GCA_031177735.1 Nocardioides sp. | reverse complement strand
CTGCCCGACGTCATGGTGGTGCGAGCCGCGACGCTCTGAGTCACCGGCCGCGGTGGAGCCCCGGGCGGCCGGGTGAGTCCAGGCAGACCAGCCGGGCCAGCCGGGCCCGGGCTCGTAGGCAGAGGTCGACGAGGCGTGCGGTGAGCGAAGGGGCGGTCGGTGCGATCCCGGTCATGGTGATGAGACTCCACGGCAAGACGGGCGGTGTGGCCGGCCCGTACGGCATCCGCCTGCTGCTCGACGGCAGACCTCGGTACCCCCACGCAGGGCCCCGTCAAACCCCCGTCGGCTCGAGACGTCCGGCGCGGGCCGGCCGGGCGCTCACGGGTGGTGGTCGGTGTCGAAGACCGGCACCTCGCCGCCGTCGACCTGACCGTCGATGTGCGGCACCGGGTGCGGCACGGCGGCGGTGATCGTGGAGCCGTCGGGGCGTGTGCCGCCGACCTGCGGGTGCAGCTGGATGCGCCCGTCGATCCGCGGCCCCTGGTCGGCCAGCGGCACCACGATCGGCTCGCCACGCTTCACCGAGTACGCCGTCCCGCGCACGAGCAGCGGCACCGGCTCGTCCGAGCCGTCCTCGACGGAGATCTGCAGCCGGTCCTGGGTGAGCTCGAGGAGCATCCGCGCCGCGCGCCACCGCACCCTGGCCCGGAGCCCGGGCCACTGGACGGGCAGGCGCGGATCGAAGGAGAGCCGGGCGCCGTGGTCACGCATGCCCATGAAGCCGAAGACCAGCGCGCTCCACACGCCGCCGGTCGAGGCGATGTGCATGCCGTCGACGGTGTTGCCGTGCAGGTTCATCAGGTCGACGTAGAGAGCGTCGAGGAAGTACTGGAACGCGACCTGGTGGTAGCCGACCTCGGCGGCCACGATGGACTGCACGACCGCCGAGAGGGTGGAGTCCCCGGTGGTGATCGGGTCGTAGTACTCGAAGTCGGCCCGCTTCTCCTCCAGGGAGAACCGGTCACCCTGCAAGAACAGCGCGAGCACGACATCGGCCTGCTTGAGCACCTGGAACCGGTAGATGACCAGCGGGTGGTAGTGCAGCAGCAGCGGGCGCAGCGTGTCCGGCGTCGCGGAGAGGTCCCACACCTCGCGGTCGAGGAACGAGTCGTCCTGCGGGTGGATGCCGAGACCCTCGTCGAACGGGATCCGCATCCCCTCGGCGCAGCGTGACCACTCCGCGACCTCGTCGTCGGTCAGGTCCAGGCGCGCGGCGATCCGCTGGAACTCGGCCGGGAACTGCTCGCGGATCAGGTTGACGGCGTCGACGGACTGCTCCAGGTTGAAGCGCGCCATGACGTTGGTGAACAGGTTGTTGTTGACCACCGTCGTGTACTCGTCGGGGCCGGTGACGCCGTGGATGTGGAACTCGTCGGCGCCCTTGTAGTGGCGCCAGAAGCCGAGGTCGGCCCACATCCGGGAGGTCTCGACCAGGATCTCGATGCCCTCGCGCACCAGGAAGCCCACGTCACCGGAGGCGTGCACGTACTTCATCAGGGCGTAGGCGATGTCGGCGTTGATGTGCATCTGCGCCGTGCCGGCGGCGTAGTACGCCGAGGCCTCCTCGCCGTTGATGGTGCGCCAGGGGTAGAGCGCCCCCTTCTGAGCCATCTCGTGGGCGCGCTGGCGGGCGTGCGGCAGCATCACCGACCGGAAGTGCAGCACGTTGCGGGCCACGTCGGGCTGCGTGTAGGTGAGGAACGGGACGACGTAGATCTCGGTGTCCCAGAAGTAGTGACCCTCGTAACCCGATCCGGTGACGCCCTTGGCCGGCACGCCGAGACCGTCGACCCGGGCGGTCGCCTGAGCCAGGCTGAACAGGTTGAACCGGATCGCCTGCTGCAGGGCGGTGAGCTCGGTGCTCTGGTCGGCGCCGAGGATCTCGACGTCGGAGGCCCGCCAGAAGCCCTCGAACCACGCCCGCTGCTCGGCGTGGAAGTCGGCGACGCTGTAGCGAGCGGCCCGGTCCAGGGTGCGGTCGCAGCGGTCGGCCAGCTCGCGCACGGGCACGCTGTTGGAGGTGTGGTAGGCGATCACCTTCTCCACCCGCAGCGTGTTGCCCTCGGTGGCGTCGACCCGGAAGACGGTCTTCGCGAGGTCGTCCTCCGCGCGGTGGACCACCTCGTAGGGGTCCGGGGTCGTCACGCGGTGGTCGGCCGCGACCGCGATCGTCATCCCCGACTGCGCGCACTCGAAGCCGAGCAGCATGCGGGGGTCGGTGGCGTAGTGCATCCGGGGGAGCAGCACCCGCTCGTCGAACGCCGACGCCTTGCGCGGGTCGACGCCGGCGCCCATCGCGGTCTCCCGCATGTGGTACTCGTCGCGTCCGTCCTGCCGGTTGAGGATCTGCGAGGAGACCACCACCGGCGCGCTGCCGTTGAGCAGCGTCACCTCCAAGGAGAGCACCGCCAGGTGGCGCTGCGCCATCGAGACCATCCGCGTGGACTCGATCAGGACCCGCTTGCCCGAGGGGGTGCGCCAGATCAGGCTGCGGCGCAGCACGCCGTCGCGGAAGTCGAGCACCCGCTCATAGGACTCCAGGTCGGCGCTGCCGAAGGTGAGCGGCTCGTCGTCGATGTAGAGCTTGAGCACCTTCGCGTCGGGGGCGTTGACCAGCGTCTGCCCGGTCTTGGCGAAGCCGAACGCGTGCTCGGCGTGCTTGATCGGCCAGGTCTCGTGGAAGCCGTTGACGAAGGTGCCGTGCGCGAAGGAGGGCCGCCCCTCCTCGGGGTTGCCGCGCATGCCGAGATAGCCGTTGGCGACCGCGAACAGCGTCTCGCTCAGCCCGATGTCACCCTGGTCGACGTCGGTCTCGACCAGCCGCCACGGGTCGACGGTGAACCGGCTGTGGTCCATGGGATCCGGACGCACGCCGGACAGGTTCCTCACGATGGGTCTCCTTCTCCGAGGTGACGCTGGGGTGGTGCTGAAGGTGACGCTGGGTGACGCAGGTGACGCTGGGTGGCGCTGGCGTGACCGTGGTGGATCAGAGCAGCTCGGCCAGGTCGCCGACCACGACGGTGGCGCCGGCGGAGGTCAGCGCCGCGTGGCCGGCCCCGCGGTCGACGCCGATGACGAGTCCGAAGCCGCCCGCCGCCCCGGCGCGTACGCCGGACACGGCATCCTCCAGGACGACGGCATCCGAGGCCGGCGACCCGAGCAGCTCGGCGGCGTAGGCGAAGGTGTCAGGCGCGGGCTTGCCCGGGAGCTTGCGCACGGTGGCGACGGCGCCGTCGACGACCGTCTCGAAGCGGTCCGCGATGCCGGCGGCCTCCAGCACGCTGGGTGCGTTGGCGCTGGAGGAGACGACGGCGAGCGGGATGCCCAGGTCGCGGAGGTGGTCGAGCAGGCGGACCGAGCCGGGATAGGCGGCCACCCCGTCGCGCTCGAGGACGATGTTGAACGCGTCGTTCTTGCGGTTGCCGAGGCCGCAGACGGTCTCGGCCGTGGCAGGGTCGGACGGGTCGCCCTCGGGCAGCGTGATGCCGCGGGAGGCCAGGAAGTCGCGCACGCCGTCGTAGCGCGGCTTGCCGTCGACATGGGCGAAGTAGTCGGCGTCGGTGTAGGGCTGGTCGGCCAGGCCCCTCTGCGCCAGGAAGGCGTTGAACATCTCCGCCCACGCGCGCATGTGGACGACCGCGGTCGGCGTCAGCACGCCGTCGAGGTCGAACAGCACGGCGCGGTAGTCGCTCCAGTTCACGGCAGTCACGAGGAGCAGCGTATGAGACTCGCCGCTCGCACAGGCGTCGGGCCGATTAACCTTGCCCACATGAGTGACGCGCCCACCCCGGAGAACCCCCAGATCGACATCAAGCCCCGGTCGCGCGACGTCACCGACGGTCTCGAGCGTGCTGCCGCGCGCGGCATGCTGCGCGCGGTCGGCATGGGCGACGAGGACTGGGAGAAGCCGCAGGTCGGCGTCGCCTCGTCGTGGAACGAGATCACCCCCTGCAACCTCTCCCTCGACCGGCTGGCCAAGGCGGTCAAGAACGGTGTCCACGCCGCGGGCGGCTACCCGCTGGAGTTCGGCACCATCTCGGTCTCCGACGGCATCTCGATGGGCCACGAGGGCATGCACTTCTCGCTGGTCTCCCGCGAGGTCATCGCCGACTCGGTGGAGGTGGTCATGAACGCCGAGCGCCTCGACGGCTCGGTGCTGCTGGCCGGCTGCGACAAGTCGCTGCCGGGCATGCTCATGGCCGCCGCCCGCCTCGACCTCGCCTCGGTGTTCCTCTACGCCGGCTCGATCATGCCCGGCAACGTCGACGGCCGAGACGTCACCATCATCGATGCCTTCGAGGCCGTGGGCGCGTGCCTGGCCGGCAAGATCTCCCGCGAGGAGGTCGACCGGATCGAGCGGGCGATCTGCCCCGGTGAGGGCGCCTGCGGCGGCATGTACACCGCCAACACGATGGCCGCGGTCGGGGAGGCGCTCGGCATGTCGCTGCCCGGGTCGGCCGCGCCGCCGGCCGTCGACCGCCGCCGCGACGGCTTCGCCCACCGCTCGGGCGAGGCGGTGGTCAACCTGCTGCGCCAGGGCATCACCGCGCGTCAGATCATGACCAAGGAGGCCTTCGAGAACGCCATCACCGTCGTGATGGCACTCGGCGGCTCCACCAACGCCGTGCTCCACCTGCTGGCGATCGCCAACGAGGCCGAGGTCGACCTGAGCCTCGACGACTTCACCCGGATCGGCCAGAAGGTGCCGCACCTGGGCGACCTCAAGCCGTTCGGCCGCTACGTGATGAACGACGTCGACAAGATCGGCGGCATCCCGGTCGTGATGAAGGCGCTGCTGGACGCCGGTCTGCTGCACGGCCACTGCTTGACCGTCACCGGCAAGACGATGGCCGAGAACCTCGAGGCGCTGAACCCGCCCGCGCTCGACGGCGACATCCTGCGCCCGCTCGACCGGCCGATCCACGCCACCGGCGGCATCACCATCCTCAAGGGCACGCTCGCTCCGGAGGGCGCGGTGGTGAAGAGCGCCGGCTTCGACGACACCGTCTTCCGCGGCACCGCCCGCGTCTTCGACGGCGAGCGGGCAGCGATGGACGCCCTGGAGGAGGGCCGCATCCTGCCCGGGGACGTCGTCGTCATCCGCTACGAGGGACCCAAGGGCGGCCCCGGCATGCGGGAGATGCTCGCCATCACCGGTGCGATCAAGGGCGCCGGGCTCGGCAAGGACGTCCTCCTGGTCACCGACGGCCGCTTCTCCGGCGGCACGACCGGCCTGTGCGTCGGCCACATCGCCCCCGAGGCCGTCGACGCGGGGCCGATCGCCTTCGTCCGCGACGGTGACCCGATCACCCTCGACGTGCTCAACGGCCGCCTCGACGTCGACATCGACGCCGACGAGCTCGAGACGCGGAAGGTCGGTTGGGAGCCGCTGGCCCCGAAGTACACCCGCGGGGTGCTCGGCAAGTACGCCAAGACGGTCAAGTCCGCCGCCTACGGCGCCGTCACCAGCTAGGTGGTCGGCTGGCTCCGGCCGCGGCGGACCGCCGCGGCCGTGGTCGCGCTGACCGCCGTCGCGGTCGCGGCCGTGATCGTGGTCGCCTGGGCGGCGGCGTACTCCCGCGGCTCGGAACCGGCCGCCCGGCCGGAGGCCTCGCGCGGCGCCACGCCGAACAGCGGTGAGCAGTCCACCGTCGCCTCCGCGCCGGTCGACAGCCCGCCGCGGGCGACGCTGCCCGGCGGCCGCACCCGCGTCTTCGGCGACGGCGCGTTCCTCGTGGCCTTCTACGGCACCGCCCGGTCCGGTGCCCTCGGGGTGCTGGGGGAGGACCCACCCGGTCGGATGCACCGGCGCCTGGTGGCAGCCGCACGCCCCTTCGCCCGAGCCGGCACCGCCGCCGACCGGCCGGTGCAGGAGGTCTACGAGCTCATCGTCACCGTGGCCGACGCCCACCCCGGCAAGGACGGCGACTACAACCACGACATCGCGCGGCGCGAGGTCCGCCGCTACATCGAGGCGGCCGAGCGGCGCGGCGCCCTGTTGCTGCTCGACATCCAGCCCGGCCGCGCGTCGTTCCCCGCGGTGGCGAAGCGCTGGGCGTGGGCGCTGGCGCACCCACTCGTCGGGCTCGCCCTCGACCCCGAGTGGCGGATGGGTCGCCACGAGGTGCCCGGCCGCGTCATCGGCAGCGTCCGGGCGCGTGAGGTCAACCGCACCTCACGGTGGCTCTCCGACCTCGTCGGCGAGCACCAGCTGCCGGAGAAGCTGTTCGTCCTGCACCAGTTCAAGACCTCGATGGTGACGGGGATCGGCCGCGTCGCGGACCGGCCCGGCCTCGCGCTGGTGCAGCACGTCGACGGCTTCGGCAGCCCGGGACAGAAGGTGGACACCTATCGCGCGGTCGCCCGACCGCACCGGTTCACGATGGGATTCAAGCTGTTCTACGACGAGGACGTGCCGCGCATGTCGGCGCGCGAGGTGCGCCGGCTGCGCCCGACGGTGAGGTTCGTCAGCTTCCAGTGAGGGCCGGTGGGTGGCCCGCCATGGATGCGGCAAGGTGGACGTATGCGCTTCCCACGACCCCTGGAGCCCGGCGACACCATCGGCGTGACCGCCCCCTCCCAGGGCATCCGCCCCAGCTACCTGCCCCGACTCGAGGCCGCCGCGGCCCGGCTGCGTGGCCAAGGGTTCGAGGTGCGGATCGGTGACCACGTCGTCGGCGAGGGAGTCACCGGCACCGCCCAGCAGCGCGCCGCCGAGCTGACCGCCATGCTGGTCGACCCCGACGTCCGGGCGGTCGTGCCGCCGTGGGGTGGCGAGCTGGCGATCCAGGTGCTCGACCACCTCGACTGGGACGCGCTCGCCGCGGCCGAGCCGACCTGGTTGGTCGGCTTCAGCGACCTGACCACGCTGATGGTGCCCCTGACCACCCGGCTGGGCTGGGGCACCCTGCACGGGTCGAACCTGATGGACACGCCCTACGACGCTCCCGACGGCCTGCTCCACTGGACCGACGTCGCCAGCGCTGACGGCCGCGCCGTGCAGCGCTCGCCGGGGCGCTACCGCTCCAGCGGCTGGGACGACTACGAGGCTCACCCCGAGACCTCCACGTGGACGCTCGACAGCGACGGGTCCTGGTCGCTCGTCGGGGCGCCGGCCGGCGGGCTGGACGTGACCGGCCGCCTGATCGGCGGGTGCATCGAGGTGCTCTCGCCGCTGACCGGCACCGACTACGCCGACGTCCCGGCGTTCGCCCGTGAGCACGCCGACGAGGGGCTGGTCGTCTACGTCGAGGCTGCGGAGGACAACGCGTTCACCATCTGCCGCGCCCTGCACGGGATGCGGATGGCGGGCTGGTTCGACCACGCGCGAGCGATCCTGGTCGGCCGCACCGCCGCACCCGACGCGCCGGGGCTGACCCAGCGGGAGGCGGTGCTCGACGCGCTGGGCGGCCTGGGGGTGCCGATCGTGCTCGACGTCGAGTGCGGCCACGTGCCGCCCTACCTCTGCCTGGTCAACGGGGCGCTGACCCGCGTCGTCGTGCGCGACGAGCACCGGGAGATTCACCAGACGTGGTGAGGCCGGCCGGCGGGCTGAGTCCCCACCTCCGGCGGCAGCCCCCGGAGCCCCCGCGCTCGGCTCGGAGCGCCGACACTACGGTGACCCCGTGGCGCAGGTGAACCAGTTCGGACAGCAGGTCGGTGAGGTCGTCGAGGGCTGGGAGCCACGGCCCGCCCCGGAACCCGCCCGGCACGAGGGGCGCTACGTCACCCTCGTCCCGCTCTCCTCGGCCCACTACGCCGACCTCTACGCCGCCACCTGCGGCCCGGACGACGGCGCCCTGTGGACCTACCGGCCGGTGCCGCGGCCGGGCTCGCTGGCCGAGCTGTGGATGCACCTGGCCGCCCTCGTAGACTCGCCCGCCAACCTCACCTACGCGCTCATCCCCGCCGAGGGCGCATCGGCCGGGCGGGCGGCCGGCCTGGCGTCGTACATGCGGATCGAGCCGGCGCACGGCCAGATCGAGGTGGCGGGCGTGCTCTTCGGACGTGCCCTGCAGCGCACCCGCGCGGCGACCGAGGCGATCCACCTGCTCATGCGGCACGCCTTCGACGACCTCGGCTACCGCCGGTTCGAGTGGAAGTGCGACAGCCTCAACGAGCCGAGCCGCCGGGCCGCCGCCCGCCTCGGCTTCGACTTCGAGGGCACCTTCCGCCACCACATGGTCACCCAGGGTCGCAGCCGCGACACCGACTGGTTCTCCGTCATCGACCCGCAGTGGCCGTCCGTGCGGTCCGCCCACGAGAGATGGCTCGATCCCGGCAACTTCGACGACCGTGGCCGGCAGCGCACCAGCCTGAGCGACCTCACCGGTGCGCTGCGCCGCTGAGCAGCCCCGCGACGCAGGCGCGCGGCGCCCGCCCGGACCGGTGACGAGCCTTGCCGCCAGGTGGCAGGGTGGGCGCATGGACCAGCGGATCAGCTTCGTCACCCTGGCCGTGCGGGACGTCCAGGCGAGCCGGGAGTTCTACGTCGACGGGTTGGGCTGGAAGGAGTCGCTCCACGTGCCCGACGAGGTGCTGATGATCCAGGTCGGCGCGCACGTCGTCCTCAGCCTCTGGGACCGCGACCAGTTCCAGGTCGAGGTCGGGCCGATCATGAGCGGGGAGGGGGTCGCCCCGATCACCCTGGCGCACAACGTCGCGACGCCCGGCGACGTCGACGAGGTGCTGGCCCAGGCCCGCAACATCGGCGCGCACCCGGTCGTCCCGGCGCAGGAACGGTCGTGGGGCGGCTATACCGGCTACTTCGCCGACCCCGATGGCTACCGGTGGGAGGTGGCCTGGAACCCCGGGCCGCTCGGCGAGGCGGTGCTCCCGTGAGCCCGGTGCCCGAGGAGGACCGCGTGCTGCTCGAGCCGGGCCAGGTCGAGTCGGCCGGCCTGGAAGGCTGGCGGCTGGAGGGCGACGCGCTGCGCATCCGGCTCGCGACCGGCGACTTCGTCACCGGCGTGCGACTGATCCAGCGCATCGCCGAGGAGGCCGAGCGGGCCGACCACCACCCCGACGTCGACCTGCGCTACCCCCACGTCGACATCGTGCTCAGCAGTCACGACGTCGGGGGAGTCACCCGGCGCGACGTCCGCCTGGCGCGGGTGATCAGCGCGATCGCGCGGGAGAACGACGTCGAGGCCGCCAGATAGTGGGATTCGCGTCCCGAAAGGTGAGACGACTGCCAGACTGGGGTGACGCGGAAGGCGCGTGCGGTTAGCGTGAGCGCATGTTCACCAGCATTCTCGTACGCACGCGGCGCGGCAACTGACCTCCTGATCAGTCGACGCGCCTCCCTCCGTTGCCACTGGCCGGGGGGTTTTTTGTTGCAACGAGACGAGCAGCGCCGGCCCAGGCCGGACCCAGATCCAACAGGGCACGAGATGAGGACCACAGCGAGATGAGCGAGATCAACGGCTCCCTGACCGGGGCGCAGAGCCTGATCAAGTCGCTGGAGGCAGCGGGCGTCGAGCACATCTTCGGCATCCCGGGCGGCGCCATCCTCCCGGCGTACGACCCGCTCATGGACTCCACGATCCGGCACATCCTGGTCCGCCACGAGCAGGGCGCCGGCCACGCCGCGCAGGGGTACGCCGCCGCGACCGGCCGGGTGGGCGTGTGCATGGCGACGTCCGGCCCGGGCGCGACCAACCTGGTCACCCCGATCGCCGACGCCCACATGGACTCCGTGCCCATGGTGGCGGTCACCGGCCAGGTCGGCGTCGACATGATCGGCACCGACGCCTTCCAGGAAGCCGACATCCGCGGCATCACCATGCCCATCACCAAGCACAACTTCCTGGTGACCGACCCGCGCGACATCCCGGTGAAGATCGCCGAGGCGTTCCACATCGCCAGCACGGGCCGCCCCGGACCCGTCCTGGTCGACGTCGCGAAGTCCGCCCTGCAGGCGACGACCACCTTCCAGTGGCCGAGCGAGCTGTACCTGCCCGGCTACCGCCCGGTGACCAAGCCGCACGCCAAGCAGATCCGCGAGGCCGCCCGGCTGCTGCTGGAGTCGCGCAAGCCGGTCCTCTACGTCGGCGGCGGCACGATCCGCTCGCGCGCCCACCGCGAGCTGGCCGCACTCGCCACGCTCACCGGCATCCCCGTCGTGACCACGCTGATGGCCCGCGGCGCCTTCCCCGACAGCCACCCCCAGCACCTCGGCATGCCGGGCATGCACGGCACCGTGGCCGCGGTCGCGGCGCTGCAGAAGAGCGACCTGATCATCAGCCTCGGCGCCCGCTTCGACGACCGGGTCACCGGCAACCTGGACTCCTTCGCGCCGCACGCCAAGGTGATCCACGCCGACATCGACCCGGCCGAGATCGGCAAGAACCGCCACGCCGACGTCCCGATCGTCGGAGACATCCGCGAGGTGCTCACCGACCTGATCGCGGTGCTGCAGACCGAGGCCGATGCCGGCCACACCGGCGACTACGAGGCGTGGGTGCAGTTCTGCGCCGGCGTCAAGAAGACCTACCCGCTGGGCTACGACAAGCCCGCCGAGGGGCTCTCCCCGCAGTACGTCATCGAGCGGCTGGGCACGATCGCCGGCCCCGAGGCCATCTACACCTCCGGCGTCGGCCAGCACCAGATGTGGGCCGCGCAGTTCATCGGCTACGAGCACCCCAACACCTGGATCAACTCCGGCGGCCTCGGCACGATGGGCTTCTCCGTGCCTTCCGCGATGGGCGCCAAGGTGGGCCGCCCGGATGCGACGGTGTGGTCCATCGACGGCGACGGCTGCTTCCAGATGACCAACCAGGAGCTGGCCACCTGCGCGATGGAGGACATCCCGATCAAGGTCGCCGTGATCAACAACGAATCCCTCGGCATGGTGCGCCAGTGGCAGACGCTCTTCTACAACGAGCGCTACTCCAACACCAACCTGCAGCGCAAGGGCGGCCCGGTCCGCATCCCCGACTTCGTCAAGCTCGCCGACGCCTACGGGTGCGTCGGCCTCGCCTGCGACTCCCCGGCCGACGTCGACGCCACGATCGAGAAGGCGATGGAGATCAACGACGTGCCCGTCGTCGTGGACTTCCGGGTGCACCGCGACGCCATGGTGTGGCCGATGGTCGCCGCCGGCACGAGCAACGACGACATCAAGTACGCGCGCGACCTGGCGCCCAAGTTCGACGAGGACGACCTGTGACCGGAGCGTCGCAAGGGAACGGAGAAGCACTGTGAGCCCCGCAACCACGAGCACCCGGCACACCCTGTCGGTCCTCGTCGAGGACAAGCCCGGTGTCCTGGCCCGCATCGCTGGCCTGTTCAGCCGCCGCGGCTTCAACATCGAGAGCCTCGCCGTCGGCCCGACCGAGCACCCGGACGTCTCCCGGATGACGATCGTGGTCAACGTCGAGGACTCCCCGCTGGAGCAGGTGACCAAGCAGCTCAACAAGCTGGTCGAGGTCATCAAGATCGTCGAGCTCGAGCCCGCTGCGTCGGTGCAGCGCGAGCTGATGCTGGTCAAGGTCGCGGCCACGCCCGAGACCCGCGGCCAGGTCCTCGACACCGTCCAGATCTTCCGCGCCAAGGTCATCGACGTCGCCCCCGACGCGGTGACCATCCAGATCACCGGCAACGCCGGCAAGCTGGCCGACTTCCTGCGGGTGCTCGAGCCCTTCGGCATCCGCGAGCTGGTCCAGTCCGGCATGGTCGCGATCGGCCGGGGCTCCCGGTCGATCTCCGAGCGGACCACCCGCCCGGTCGCCGTACCCGCCCCTCCCGCCGCGTCCTGACGCAGCCCCACGACTCGAACCCCCGAGAAACGAATCCGAAGGAGAAGCCACCAGTGGCTGAGATGTTCTACGACGACGACGCCGATCTGTCCCTGATCCAGGGCAAGCACGTGGCAGTCATCGGTTACGGCAGCCAGGGCCACGCCCACGCGCTGTCGCTGCGTGACTCCGGCGTCGACGTCCGCGTCGGCCTGCAGCCCGGCTCCAAGAGCCGCGGCAAGGCCGAGGCCGAGGGCCTGCGCGTGCTCACCCCCGCCGAGGCCGCGGAGGAGGCCGACGTCATCGTCATCCTCGCTCCCGACCAGCACCAGCGGAAGCTCTACAAGGAGGAGATCGAGCCGGCGCTCACCGCGGGCGACACCCTCGTCTTCGGCCACGGCTTCAACATCCGCTTCGGCTACATCACCCCGCCCGAGGGCGTCGACGTCTTCATGGTCGCGCCGAAGGGCCCCGGCCACCTGGTCCGTCGCGAGTACGTCGACGGCCGTGGTGTCCCGGTGCTCGTCGCGGTGGAGAAGGACGCCTCCGGCAAGGCCTGGGACCTCGCGCTGTCCTACGCCAAGGGCATCGGCGGTCTGCGTGCCGGTGGCATCAAGACCACCTTCACCGAGGAGACCGAGACCGACCTGTTCGGCGAGCAGGCCGTGCTGTGCGGCGGCGCCTCGCAGCTGGTCATGTACGGCTTCGAGACCCTCATCGAGGCCGGCTACCAGCCGGAGGTCGCCTACTTCGAGTGCCTGCACGAGCTCAAGCTCATCGTCGACCTGATGTACGAGGGTGGCATCGCCAAGCAGCGCTGGTCGGTCTCCGACACCGCCGAGTTCGGTGACTACGTCTCCGGCCCCCGGGTGATCACCCCCGAGGTGAAGGAGAACATGAAGGCGGTCCTCGCCGACATCAAGAGCGGCGCGTTCGCCGAGCGCTTCATCACCGACATGGACAACGGCTCGCCGGAGTTCAAGGAGCTGCGCGCCAAGGGCGAGCAGCACCCGATCGAGCAGACCGGCCGCGAGCTGCGCAAGCTGATGGCCTGGGTGAAGTCGCACGACTCCGACTACGTCGAGGGCACTGCCGCCCGCTGAGCCTCCTCTGGCAACGAAAGCGAGCCCCCACCGCGTGACCGCGGTGGGGGCTCGTTCGTGTTCTGTGGGCTGTCCTCGTCGGGGCGCCGTAGCCTGCCAGCGCACGCGGGCTACTTGATCTCGGCTCGCATCAGGGCTCGCAGTCCGATGGCGAGGGGGATCAGCATCCAGATTGTGGTGGCGACACCGAGCTGGGCCCACTCCTCACCGGTCATCTCGCCGCCGTAGAGCCTGCTGCTCGCCCAGCTGAGGTCGAACCACACGCCGTGCTCGGCCCACCAG
>JAPSKJ010000460.1 GCA_031177735.1 Nocardioides sp. | reverse complement strand
CGACGCACGCCGCGAGCACGGCCGGGCCGAGCAGGTAGGTGCCGGCGGCGATCAGCAGCAGTCCCACGGCCGCGGTGGCGAGCAGCGACAGCCACCACGATGTGCTGAGCGTGGGGAGGAGCCTGAGCCCGGCGGCCAGGCCGAGGACGTAGACCGGCACCTGGAAGCCGGCGCAGAGGGAGACGAGGTGCCCGGTGGTGACCGGGGTGCAGGCCGCCGCGGTGAGGCTGGTGACGATGATCAGGACGGGGACGGCGAGCGCCCCGGCTCGAGCCCGTGGTGAGCTCGCGCCGGTCGCAGGTCGCCCGCCCGTGCCGAGCTCGGCGAGGCTTCCGACCCAGGCGAGGGTGTTGCCCGTGGCGATGGTGACCGCGACGACCGCCGCGACGACGGCTCCGACCGGACCGACGGCGATGCGCAGCATCGCCGCGACCGGCGCCTCGCTCCCGCCCGCGGTGGGCCCGAGGACGAGGAGCTCCGGGACTGCGACGGCTGCGTAGAGCAAGGTGACGATCACCAGGGTCGCCGCAGTCACCCGCGGCAGGGTCCGCCGTGGCTCGCGGAGCACACCGGTGAAGTTGGTGACGGCTTCCCACCCTGTGAGCACCCAGGTGAGCACCAGCGCGGAGGCAGCGGCGGCGGCGTACCCGTGGGGTGCGAACGGGGTGAGGTTGTCGGCATCCGCGTGGGGGAGAGCAGCGAGGGCGGTGCCGATGATCAGGACGGCCAGGAGGACGGACAGCGCCAGGGTCAGCACGCCGCTGCCCGCGCGGTGTCGGATGCTCGCCGCGACAGCGATGGCGCAGATGCCTGCGGCCACGACGACCACGGTGGTCCTGCCACCACCGACGCCCTCGGCCACGTACTCCCCGCCGATCAGGCCGAGGGCCGGGATCCCGATGGGCACGCCGTACCGGAACCAGGCGAGCACGAGCTTGCCGACGAGCGCTCCGTGGGCCGCCGCCGCATAACCGGCGACACCGCTCGCGCCCGGCACGGCGCTGTTCAGCGCCGCGAACGTGAACGCGATGGGTGCGGAGATCGCCAGCAGCAGCCCCAGTGTGATGAGCGAAGCGGGGCCGGCCGCGGCTGCGGCCAGCGCAGGCAGCGTGAGCACGCCCGGCCCGACGATGGCGGCGACGAACAGCGCCGTGCCCCGCACCGCACCCACGCGGCCGTCCCTGCTCGTCCTGACCTCTGCTCGCTCGGTGACGCTCACCCGTCAAGGCTGCGTCGGCGTGGTGTGCCACAACAGTGGCCGGATAGCCACCTGGGGTCAGGATCAAGACAGTACCTTGGCTGGATGGATCCGCACCGCGTCGCCGTGCCCGTGCTGGACGGGATGCCGCTGTTCGACATCGGGGTGGTCGGCGAGGTGTTCGGGATGCCCCGGCCCGATCTCCTCGCGCGCCCCTACGTCGTGCGGGTGTGCGCCGTCGGCAGGGAGCCGGTACGCACGCAGGGTGCGGAGATCGCGATGGACGTCGGTGCCGGGCTCGACCAGATCCGCCGCGCGGAGACCATCGTGGTCCCGGCCCTCTCCTCGCCCGACGCCGAGGTTCCGCCGGAGCTCATCGAAGCGCTGCGGGACGCTGCTGGTCGTGGCGCGCGGGTCGCGTCGGTCTGCACGGGGGCCTTCGCGCTGGCTGCGGCAGGGCTCCTCGACGGCCGTCGCGCCACCACGCACTGGATGCACGCGGCCGCCCTGGCCGAGCGGTTCCCCGCGGTCGAGGTCGACCCCGGAGTGCTTTACGTCGTGGACGGCTCGATCGCGACGTCGGCGGGCACCGCAGCCGGTCTCGACCTGTGCGTGGAGCTGGTGCGTCACGACCACGGCACCGCGGTGGCGGCGGAGCTCGCTCGCCGGCTCGTCATCCCTCCGCACCGACAGGGAGGTCAGGCGCAGTACGTCGCCACGCCGGTCCCCAGCGCGCCGGACTCGGCCCTCGGCCCCCTGCTCGACTGGGCGAGCGCGCACCTCGACCGGGCGCTGACCCTGGGCCTGCTCGCCCGCGAGGCGGGCGTCAGCACGCGCACCCTGACCCGCCGTTTCGTCGCGGAGCTGGGGATGCCCCCGCTCCAGTGGCTCACCCTCCAGCGAGTCCGACGGGCGCAACAGCTGCTCGAGATGTCCGACCTGTCCGTCGAGGAGATCGCCACGCAGTGCGGCATGGGCACGGCCGCCAACCTGCGTATCCACTTCGTCCGCCAGGCAGGCGTCACTCCCAGTGCCTACCGGGCTGCGTTCTCCGACCGTCAGCAGAAGACCGGCTGAGCGCAG
>JAPSKJ010000459.1 GCA_031177735.1 Nocardioides sp. | reverse complement strand
TGGGCGATCGTCGCCGGCGTGCTCGCGATGAACGGCCGCAAGGCACTCAAGCAGACCAACCCCGAGCTGCCGAAGACGCAGCGCACACTCAAGGAGGACGCGGCATGGGCCAGAGCACAGAAGAGCTGACCACCGAGATCGCCGACACCCGCCAGCGGATGTCCTCGGACATCGACGCCCTGCAGGACCGGGTCAGCCCGTCGGCCATCGTCGAGCGGCGCAAGGCCGCGACCCGCACCCGGGTCCGCTCGCTGCGCGACCGGGTCATGGGCACGGCCCACAGCGCGCACCAGAGGACCATCGGCGGTGCCCAGTCCGCAGCCGGGTCGGCGGCCGGGTCGGTGCAGTCGGCGGCCGGCTCGGTCCAGGGCGCCGCCAGCACCGCGGTGCACCAGACCGGGCAGCGCGTCGAGGGCGCACCACTCGCCGCCGGGCTGGTGGCCTTCGGCGCCGGGATGGTCATCTCGGCGCTGCTTCCTGCCTCCGAGAAGGAGGTCCGCGCCGGGGCTCAGCTCGTGGAGACGGCGCAGGAGATGGGTCAGCCGGTCATGGACGCCGCCAGGTCCGCCGGACAGGACGTCGCGCAGAACGTCAAGGAGACCGCGATGCAGGCGGCCCAGCAGGTCAAGGACACGGCGACCGAGGGGGCCCAGCACGTCCGCGAGGAGGGCACGTCCGCGGCCGACAACGTCCGCAGCGAGGTCCAGCAGGGCTGATGCGCGCCATGGTGTACCGCGGGCCCTACCGGGTCCGTGTCGAGGAGAAGGAACGCCCACGGATCGAGCATCCCGAGGACGCGATCATCCGGGTGACGCTCGCCTCGATCTGCGGGTCGGACCTCCACCTCTACCACGGCATGATGCCGGACACCCGGGTCGGCCACACCTTCGGCCACGAGTTCATCGGGGTCGTCGATGAGGTCGGCCCGGCGGTCCGGCACCTGCAGGTGGGCGACCGGGTGATGGTGCCGTTCAACGTCTACTGCGGCCGCTGCTACTTCTGTGCCCGCGGCCTGTACTCGAACTGCCACAACGTCAACCCCAACGCCACCGCCGTCGGCGGCATCTACGGCTACTCGCACACCTGCGGCGGCTACGACGGCGGCCAGGCGGAATACGTCCGAGTGCCGTTCGCCGACGTCGGCCCGAGCAAGATCCCCGACTGGCTCGACGACGAGGACGCGGTGCTCCTCACCGACGCCCTCGCCACCGGCTACTTCGGCGCCCAGCTCGCCGAGATCCGGCAGGGCGACGTCGTGGTCGTCTTCGGCGCCGGCCCGGTCGGACTCTTCGCCGCGAAGTCGTCGTGGCTGATGGGAGCCGGTCGGGTGATCGTCATCGACCACCTCGCTCACCGGCTCGAGAAGGCGCGCACCTTCGCGCACGCCGAGACCCGCAACTTCGCCGAGTACGACGACATCGTCGTGCACCTGAAGAAGGAGACCGGTCATCTGGGGGCCGACGTGGCGATCGACGCCGTCGGAGCCGAGGCCGACGGCAACCTGCTCCAGCACATCACCGCGGCCAAGCTGAAGATGCAGGGCGGCTCCCCGGTCGCGCTCAACTGGGCGATCGACTCGGTGCGCAAGGGCGGCACCGTCTCGGTGATGGGTGCCTACGGGCCGATCTTCAGCGCCGTGAAGTTCGGCGATGCGCTCAACAAGGGCCTCACCCTCCGGATGAACCAGTGCCCCGTGAAGCGGCAGTGGCCGCGGCTCCTGGAGCACATCCGCAGCGGCTACCTCAAACCCAGCGAGATCGTCACCCACCGGATCCCGCTGGAGCACATCGCGGAGGGCTACCACATCTTCTCCGGCAAGCTCGACGGCTGCATCAAGCCGCTCGTGGTGCCCGGAGCCGCGTGAGCGAGGAAGGCTGCTCGATGGTCGACTACGTCTACACCCACGCCAAGCCGCCGCTCCCGGAGTCGCCGGAGCAGCTGCGCGCGAGGATCCCCGGTTGGGGTGCCGACCTGGACCCGGCTGACCGACCCTCGGTGCCGCAGGAGCAGTTCGACCCCGCCCTGGAGGGCGTCGCGCCGGCGCTGCCGCCGCAGCAGCCGGAGCTCCGCCCGCGCGAACGCTCGATCGAGCACGCGATGCTGACTCCGGTCTTCGGCACGACCTGCCCGACCCGCGGCCTCTCCGGGGTCATCCGCCGGTTCGCCTACCGCCGCTTCAGCGAGGCTCGCGCCGCGCACTGGCTGCTGCTCATCGCCGCCGACCGGGTCGACGTCGTGGAGAGCACCGCGGAAGCCCTGCTCCAGGGGCGCCCGGACAACCCC
>JAPSKJ010000458.1 GCA_031177735.1 Nocardioides sp. | reverse complement strand
ACGCCGACCAGGAAGACCGTCGTGGCGCCGAGGTCGATGCCGAGCAGGGTGGCCCCGTCGGCGCTGTCGTCGGCGGTCAGCAGACCGAGCACGAGGGCGAGGAGGCCGAGCAGGAGGAGGACCAGTCCGAGCGCGAGCATGCTTGGCAGCGTAGGGCACCGAAGGACGGCGGCGTCGCGTCCGAGCCGCGGTGTCGGCCGCGGGCCGCCGGCCCGGTCAGCCGCCGAGCAGCACTCGCAGCAGCTGCGCGGCGCCCGGCTTGTCGAGCGGGTTGTTCTGGTTGCCGCACTTGGGCGACTGGATGCACGAGGGGCAGCCGTCGTCGCACTCGCAGGACTCGATGGTCTCCAGGGTCGCGCCCAGCCACTCCCGCGCGGCTCCGAAGCCCCGCTCGGCGAATCCCGCACCGCCCGGATGGCCGTCGTAGACGAACACGGTCAGCTGGCCGGTGTCGGGGTGCAGCACGGTGCTCACCCCGCCGATGTCCCAGCGGTCGCAGGTGGCGAAGAGCGGGAGCAGCCCGATCGAGCAGTGCTCGGCCGCGTGCGCGGCGCCGGGCAGGTCTGCTGCGGCGAGTCCGGCGTCGTCGAGCACGGCGGGCGGCACGGTCCACCACACCGCCGCGGTGCGCAGCGCTCGCACCGGCAGGTCGAGCGGCTCCTCACCCATCACCTCGCCGCTCGGCTGGCGTCGGCGCAGGAACGAGACGACCTGGTGGGAGACGTCGACGTCACCGAAGGAGAGCCGGCACGGTCCCCAGCGCTCGTGCGCCCGCTCGGCGACGATGGAGATGTCGGTGACCTCGCGGGCGGTCGTGGAGTAGGGCGGGTCGGCGCGCTCGATGACCGCGACGTGCTCCTCGAGGTCGAGGTCGTGGACGAGGTAGGTCTCGCCGCGGTGCACGTAGACCGCGCCGGGATGGGCGGTGCCGTGCGCGCGGCCGGAGTCGACGGTGCCGACCACCCGCCCGGTGCCGGCCTCGACCAGCTGCACCGGCGAGCCACCGGTGGAGCGGATGTCGGCGAGGTCGGCCGCGCGGCGCCGGTCGGTCCAGAACCAGCCCCGCGGACGCTTGCGGAGCAGGCCGGCCTCGGTGAGCGAGTCGACGACCGCGCCGGCCGTCGGCCCGAACAGCTCGAAGTCGCCCGACGTCAGCGGGATCTCCTGTGCGGCGGCGCACAGGTGCGGCCCCAGCACGTAGGGGTTGGAGGGGTCGAACGCCGTGGCCTCCACCGGTCGGCCCAGGAGCGCCTCGGGGTGGGTGACCAGGTAGGTGTCCAGCGGGTCGTCGCGGGCGACCATGACGCCCAGAGCATCGCCGGCGCCGCGGCCGGCGCGACCCACCTGCTGCCACATCGCCGCCCTCGTGCCGGGGAAGCCGGCCATCACCACCGCATCCAGGCCGCTGACGTCGATGCCGAGCTCGAGGGCGTTGGTGGCGGCCAGGCCGATCAGCTCGCCGGCGCGCAGCGCCCGCTCGAGCTCTCGACGCTCCTCGGGGAGGTAGCCGCCCCGATAGGCCGCGACCCGTCCCGGCAGGGAGGGATCGACGTCGGCGAGCAGCTCGGCGGCGGTCATCGCCACCTGCTCGGCGCCGGTGCGGGACCGCACGAACGCCAGCGTGCGCACGTCGGAGGCCACCAGGTCCGCGAGCAGGTCAGCGGTCTCCGACGACGCGGCCCGCCGCACCGGAGCACCGTTCTCGCCGGCGTAGGAGGTCAGCGGGGGCTGCCACAGCGCCAGCGACACCGTGCCCCGGGGCGAGCCGTCGGTCGTCACCGGCACGACGTCGAGACCGGTCAGCCGCCGCCCCGCCAGCTCCGGCTCGGCGACCGTGGCCGAGGCGAGCACGAAGGTGGGGGAGGCGCCGTAGGACGCGCACACGCGGCGCAGCCGGCGCAGCACGTGCGCGACGTGCGCCCCGAAGACGCCGCGGTAGTGGTGGCACTCGTCGACGACCACGTAGCGCAGGGATGCGAAGAACCGCGCCCAGCGAGCGTGCCCGGGCAGCATCGAGCGGTGCAGCATGTCGGGGTTGGTCAGGAGGTACTCGCCGTGGTCGCGGGCCCACTCGCGCTGCTCCGGCGGGCTGTCGCCGTCGTGGGTCGTCACTCGGACGTCCAGGTCGAGGTCGCGCAGTCGGCTCAGCTGGTCCTGCGCCAGCGCCTTGGTGGGGGCGATGTAGAGCACCGTCGCGCCGCGCTGGCCGCGCGGCCCGCGGGAGGAGCGCACAGCGGTGAGGGCCGGCAGCTGGTAGGCCAGCGACTTGCCCGAGGCTGTCCCCGTCGCGAGGACGAC
>JAPSKJ010000457.1 GCA_031177735.1 Nocardioides sp. | reverse complement strand
GTCGCTCGCCCGCCCGGACGGGCGGTCGTGCGGCTGTGGTGTTACCCGGCCGAAACATCCGTGTCCCCACCTGTCACACGGGCCAGGCTAGGTTCGGGCACCCAGGAGGGCATGCATGCGGATCGATGCGATCTCGGCCAGGCACGTGCTGGTCGGCGAGGAGTTCGTGCCGGCGACGGTGCGGTTGCGCGACGGGCTGATCGAGAAGGTCGGTGACGTCGACGCCGACACCGAGGGTCTGGTGCTGCGGCTGCCCGACTCCGCCCACCTGCTGCCCGGCGTGGTGGACACCCACGTGCACGTCAACGAGCCGGGGCGCACCCACTGGGAGGGCTTCGTCTCCGCGACCGAGGCGGCGGCGCTCGGCGGGTGCACGACGCTGATCGACATGCCGCTCAACTCCATCCCGCCCACCACGACGGTCGAGCACCTGGCGATCAAGCGGCGGGCGGCCGAGGGTGAGCTGATGGTCGACGTCGGCTTCTGGGGCGGCGCGGTGCCGGGCAACCTGGCCGACCTGGAGCCGCTGTGGGAGGCGGGGGTGTTCGGCTTCAAGTGCTTCCTGGCGCCGTCCGGGGTCGACGAGTTCCCGCCCCTCGCACCGCAGGAGTTCCGCGCCGCGCTGGCCGAGATCGCCCGGTTCGACGGCCTGATGGTCGTCCACGCCGAGGATGCCGGCGTGCTCGAGTCCGCTCCGGCGACCCCGAGCCGGGCGTACGCCGACTTCCTGCTCAGCCGGCCCGACGAGGCCGAGACCGCGGCGATCCGGCAGGTCGTCGACGGCGCTCGGGAGACCGGCTGCCGCGTCCACATCCTGCACCTGTCCAGCGCCCGGGCGCTCGGCCTGATCCAGGCGGCGCGCGAGGAGGGGTTGCCGGTCACGGTGGAGACCTGCCCGCACTACCTGAGCTTCGCGGCCGAGCAGATCCCCGACGCGGCGCCGCAGTTCAAGTGCTGTCCGCCCATCCGCGACCGCGGCAACCGCGAGGAGCTCTGGCAGGCGCTGAGCGCCGGTGTCATCGACATGATCGTCAGCGACCACTCCCCCGCGACGGCCGAGGAGAAGCAGCGCGGCGGCGGCGACCTCCAGCAGGCGTGGGGCGGCGTCTCGGGTCTCCAGGTCGGCTTCAGCGTGATCGCCGAGGAGGCGCGGCAGCGCGGCATCCCGCTGGCCTCGGTGAGCCGGTGGATGTCGCGCAACACCGCCGACCTGGTCGGGCTCGCCCGCAAGGGCCGCATCGAGGTGGGCGCCGACGCCGACTTCGCCGTCTACGACACCAGCGTGGAGTTCCGCGTCGAGGCCGCCCGCCTGGCCCACCGCAACCCGATCTCGGCCTACGACGGGCTGCAGTACGGCGGCTGGGTGACCGGTTCAGTCGTGCGCGGCCACGCGACCGACCCCGACCGCCCGGATCACGCCTGGGGGCGGATGCTGGAGAGGCCGACGCGGTGAGCACCCCGCTCCAGCCCGGTGCCGGGCCGATCCGGGCGGCGGCGTACCTCCCCTCGACTCCTGACCACGTGCTGTGGGGCCGGCTGCCCTGCGCGGCCGACGCACCGGTCCTCACCGTCGACCCAGGCACCGAGGTCACCGTCGACACGCTCAGCCACGAGGGGATCCTGGAGGACCAGGGCCGCGACCCGCGCCGCTTCTTCGAGGGCCACGGCGCGACGGAGGTGCTCGACGACGCGGTCGCGCTGGCCGCCAGCGACGACCCGCACCGCTTCGGGATCGACGGCCCGCACGTCGTCAGCCGCCCGATCCGGGTGGCCGGGGCCCGGCGGGGCGACCTGCTGGCGATGACGCTGCTCGAGACAGCTCCGCGCGTGCCCTACGGGGTGATCTCCAACCGGCACGGCCGGGGCGCCCTCTCCGGGGAGTACCCGCTCGACGGGCAGCCTGTCTTCAGCGCCTTCGCGACCGTCACCGACGACCACACCCACGGGCTGCTCCCGCTGGTGGAGGGCGGCGAGCGGGCGGTCCGGTTCCCGCTGGCCCCGTTCCTCGGGATCATGGGTGTCGCGGTGCCGGGCGAGGAGCGCCCCCACTCGGTGCCGCCCGGGCGGCACGGCGGCAACATCGACATCGCCCTGCTGACGGCCGGGAGCACGCTCTACCTGCCGGTGCAGGTCGACGGCGCACTGGCCTACGTCGGCGATCCGCACTTCGCCCAGGGGGACGGCGAGGTGAGCCTGACCGCGATGGAGGCGAGCCTGCGCGCGACGATCCGCCTCGACGTGGTCGCCCGCGAGGACGCCCTGGCACGCTTCGGCGACCTGGTCGGGCCGCTGGCCGAGACGACCGACTTCCT
>JAPSKJ010000456.1 GCA_031177735.1 Nocardioides sp. | reverse complement strand
GCCGCCCCAGCGCACGGCGTAGCCGAGGCAGGAGACCGGCACCCACAGCACCAGCAGCACACCCAGCACGGCCAGCGCCACCAGCGCCGCCCGCCGCACGTCGTCAGCGCCGTCGACCTGCACGTGGAACAGGTCGGGCCACATCCGGTCGGGGACCAGGTCACCCAGTTGACTGACCACCACGCCCATGCCGGCGAGGATGACGGCCGCGTTGGCCAGGTTGAGCGGCGCGAACCGCACCCACCCCCAGTCGAGCCGGACGATCTCGCGGCCGTGGTGTGTCCCGTCCATCGGCGTACCCGCGGTCTGCGGCGCACCGCCCGACGTGTCGGTGTCGGCGAGCGCAGGGGTGTCGTGGGCGGCGCGCAGCAGGAGCGTGCGGAGCTCCTCGGCCTCGCCGACGCCGAGCGCGTCGAGGGCGATCTGCCCCTCGTCGACACCGGTGCCGACGCGCAGCTTGGTGATGCCCAGCACCCGGTGGAGGATGTCGGCCTCGAGCTCGACGCCGCGCACCCGGTCGAGCCGGGCGGTCAGGGTGCTGCGGTTGAGCAGCCCGCGGCGCACCTCCAGGTGCGTGCCGGTGACGCGGAAGGTCGTGGTCAGCCAAGGGATCGCACCGATGACCGCGGTGCCGACCGCTGCGGCGGGCAGGGCGATGAGCAGGCCGAACGGGCTGGAGCTGGTGATGCCGACGATGCCGGCGATCAACGGGATGGCGAGCTGCTTGAGCACCGAGACCGGCCCGGTCAGCAGCGTGCGCGGGTCGAGGCGACGCCAGGGCGTCTCCGGCGCCGGCTCGGCCGCGGGCTCGGGCGGCTCGGCCGCGGCTGCGGCGGGCACGTCGGGCTCGCTCACGTCGCGTCCCCGGGGGTGGCCGCGGTGATGGTGACCAGCTTGGCCACGGTGGCGTGCGCGACCTCGTCGTCGAGGCAGTCGATCTGCACCGTGCCGGCGCTCGACGCGGTCTGCACGGTCACGGTGCGCAACCCGAACAGCCGCATCAGCGGCCCCTGCACCGAGTCCACCGTCTGCACCCTGGAGAGCGGCACGATCTCGTCGGTGCGGGTCAGCCAGCCGTGGCGCACGTGCACGGCGATGTCGGTGACGTCCCAGCGGTGCACCCGGTAGCGGATGCCGGGGGCCACGGTGAGCGCCGGCACCGGCGACACCACGAGTACGCCGACGGCCACCCAGCCCACCACGGTCCACCAGCCGTCCGGAGTGAGCACGAGGGTCACCGCCACGGCGGCAGCCAGGAGCCAGGTGAAGGCGGCGTTGACGGCGGCGACGGTGCGCCAGTAGCCCGGCGCCTTGGCGGACACCGGCTGGGTGGGCTCGCGCAGGGTGCGCGGGGCCAGCGGGACGGGGAAGTCGGTCACGGCCAGAGCCTTCCACAGCGCCGGTTCGGTCGCTGGCGGCGTACGCGCCTGCCGCGCTGCGCGCGGCGGCTCCCTCGCTCGGCACGTCCGGAACGAGCGGGCTCGTCCGGACGGCCTCGCTCGGTCGCCTAAGGTTGACCCTCGTGGCACTCACCATCGGCATCGTCGGTCTCCCCAACGCGGGGAAGTCGACCCTCTTCAACGCGCTGACCAAGAACAACGTGCTCGCGGCGAACTACCCGTTCGCCACGATCGAGCCGAACGTCGGCGTCGTCGGGGTGCCCGATCCGCGCCTGGACACCCTGGCCGGGATCTTCAGCTCCGAGCGGGTGCTGCCGGCGACGGTGGAGTTCGTCGACATCGCCGGCATCGTGCGCGGCGCGTCGGAGGGCGAGGGCCTGGGCAACAAGTTCCTCGCGCACATCCGCGAGTCGGCCGCGATCTGCCAGGTGACCCGCGTCTTCCGCGACGAGGACGTCACCCACGTCGACGGCGAGGTCAACCCGGCCAACGACATCTCCACGATCCAGACCGAGCTGATCCTGGCCGACCTGCAGACGATCGAGAAGGCGATCCCGCGGCTGGAGAAGGAGGCACGCGGCAAGAAGGAGCTGGCGGCCAACCTGGAGGCCGCGAAGGCCGCCAAGGAGGAGCTCGAGAAGGGCACTCCGGTCATCGCCACCAAGCTCGACCGCGAGCTGCTCCGCGAGCTGTCGCTGCTGACCGCCAAGCCGTTCATCTACGTCTTCAACTGCGACGCCGACGAGCTGTCCGACACCGAGCTGCAGGACCGGATGCGCGAGCTGGTCGCGCCGGCCGAGGCGATCTTCCTCGATGCGAAGTTCGAGGCCGAGCTGGTCGAGCTCGACGACGACGAGGAGGCCCGCGAGATGCTGGCCGAGATGGGCGTCGACGAGCCGGGCCTGGAGAAGCTCGCTCG
>JAPSKJ010000455.1 GCA_031177735.1 Nocardioides sp. | reverse complement strand
ATGCGTAGCGAAGCGCCTTGCGTGTTCGTGCCTGCTCTCCACGCCTACCTGCTGACGACCTACGACGAGATCCGTGAGTTCCTGGCCGACTCCGACCTCAGCCAGGCACCCACCACTCAGCCGGTGCTGGAGAGGACGTTCGGCGCTCAGAACATCCTGATCTCCAACGGTGACGTCCACCGGGACCGCCGGGCATCGGTCGACCCGCCGCTGCGTCGCGGCGCGGTCAGCGCCTACATCGACGACCTTGTCCGCCCCATCGCGACAGAGGCTGCCGCGGGGATTCCCCAAGGCGTGTCGTTCGACATCGTGGCCGAGTACCTCGAGCCTGTGAGCACCCGCGGGCTCGCCAGCATGCTCGGCATCGGCGACGTCCCCGCCGATGTGCTCCGCCGCTGGTTCCACACCGTGATCGGCGCCGCGTCCAACTACACCTTCTCCGACGACGTCTTCCAGAAGAGCGACGAGGTCATCGCAGAGATCAAGGAGGTCCTGGAACCGGTGCTCGTCCGGCTCGAGGCCGAGCCGGACAACTCCGGCCTCTCCCACCTGCTCCACGCGGGCATGCCCGCCGGTCAGCTCCGGTCGCGCGAGGACATCTACTCCTCGTTCCTGATCGAGCTCGTCGGAGGTATGCAGGAGCCGGGACACGTCTCGGCCACCACGCTCCTGGGCCTGCTCGAGGAAGGGACGTACGGCGACATCGTGGACGACCCGAACCTCATCCCTTCCGCACTCGCCGAAGGGCTGCGTTGGGTAGCGCCGGTCGGCGGGGTGTTCCGTGAGACGACGCGAGATGTGGTCATCCACGATCTGGCGATCCCTCAGGGCTCGCTCGTCTACTCGATGGTCGCTTCGGCCAACCGCGACGAGCGCAAGTTCGCCAACGGCCACCTCTACGAGCTGCACCGCAACGGTCCGACGCACATGTCGTTCGGCGGAGGCCGACACTTCTGCGCCGGGAACGTCTTCGGCAGGGAGCTGGCACGGATCGCCCTGGAGGAGCTCGTGAAAGTGGCACCCCGACTTCGGTTGGCCGAGGAGGGCTGGCAGATGCGGGGGTGGCTGTTCCGCTCGCCCCAAGAGCTCCACGTCGTCGCCGAGGGTGCGTGAACCCGATGCCGAACGTGAACTTCGTCCTGGCTGATGGCACCCGCCGGACCGTCGAGGAGGTTGCCGGCCGAACGGTGATGCAGGCAGCCATGTCACATGACGTGGCCGGCATCGTCGCCGAGTGCGGGGGCAACCTGATGTGCGCGACGTGCCATGTGTACGCGGACCCCGAGACAGCTGACCGCTTGCCGCCGGTCTCCGAGTGCGAGGACGAGATGCTCGACTCGACCGCATCGCCCCGCCTGCCCACCAGCCGTCTGAGCTGCCAGCTGAAGATCACCGAGGACGTCGACAGCTTGACGTTCACCGTCCCGGACGCGCAGCTGTGACAGTCGTCATCGTCGGAGCAGGTCACGGCGGCGTCCAGGCCGCGGCATCGCTCCGCGATCTGGGCTACCCCGGCCAGATCGTCCTCGTCGACGGCCAGCCTCACCTCCCCTACCAACGACCGCCACTCTCCAAGAACTATCTCGGTGAGGCCGGCGGGGGGGAGGCAGACAGCGAGCCGCTCAGGGCACCGGAGTTCTTCGAGAACCACCGGGTCGACCTCGAGCTCGACACCGAGGTGACCGAGCTCCTCACCGCCGAACACCGAGTGCGTCTCGCAGACGGTCGAACGCTCGACTACGCGCACCTGGTCCTCGCCACGGGTGCGAAGAACCGAACCCTCGACATCCCCGGCGCCGAGCTCGACGGTGTCGTCGAGCTCCGCACGCTGGCCGACGCCCTTGCCCTGCGGCGTCGCCTGCGCGCGGCACGCAACATCGTCGTGATCGGTGGAGGCTTCATCGGTCTGGAGGTGGCCGCCGTGGCCGCGGCGAGCTCGTCGGTCACCATCGTGGAACCCCAGGAACGCGTCATGGCGCGGGCGGTCTCGCCGCTCGTGTCAGACGCGGTTCAGCGTGCCCATGGCCGCGCTGGCACCACGGTCATGCTGAGGGCCGGGGCCCAGTGCTTCACGGGCGCCGAAGGCCATGTCGAGTCGGTCACCTTGACGACGGGGGTCGACCTTCCCGCAGACCTCGTCGTCGTCGCCGTTGGAGTGACCGCCAACGACCGACTCGCCGCAGGTGCCGGCATCCACGTCGACAACGGGATCCTGGTCGACCCATGGCTGCGTACCTCCGCCTCCGACGTCTTCGCCATCGGCGACTGCGTGGCGCGCGTGGAGGAGGGCTCGGCGACGCCGCGGCGGCTGGAGTGTGTGCAGAACGCCGTCGACCA
>JAPSKJ010000454.1 GCA_031177735.1 Nocardioides sp. | reverse complement strand
CTCGCCGAGAACATGATGAGCGGGGTCGTCCACGTGACCGGCAACGCCTCGCAGTCGGCCGGTGCCACCGGCCGGGGCGGCCTGCTGATCATCAGTGGCGACGCGGCGGCCCGCTGCGGCATCTCGCTCAAGGGCCTCGACATCGTCGTGGGCGGCTCGATCGGGCACATGAGCGCGTTCATGGCGCAGAAGGGCCGACTGGTCGTCCGCGGCGACGCCGGCGACGCCCTCGGCGACTCGATCTACGAGGCACGGCTCTACGTGCGCGGATCGGTGCGGTCGCTGGGCGCGGACTGCGTGGAGAAGCCGATGCGCCCCGAGCACCTCCAGGAGCTGGCCGGGCTGCTCAAGGCCGCCGGCTACGAGGACGACGACCCGGCGACGTACCGCCGCTACGGGTCCGCCCGCACCCTCTACCACTTCCACGCCGACAACTCGTACTGACCGGGAGCGCCTGATGACCTACACCGCTGACGACCGCGCCCGCCTCGGCCTGCGCGAGTCCGCGACCTTCGACCGCGCCACCATCGCCGCCATCCACCGCGCGGCCGAGACCGGCATCTACGACATCCGCGGCTGGGGTGCCAAGCGGGTCCTGCCCCACTTCGACGACCTGCTCTTCCTGGGCGCCTCGATGTCGCGCTACCCGCTGGAGGGCTACCGGGAGAAGTGCGGCACCGACGTCGTGCTCGGCGCGCGCAACGCGAAGTTCCCGCTGCACCTCGACATCCCGGTCACCATCGCGGGCATGTCCTTCGGCGCGCTGTCGGGCCGGGCCAAGGAGGCGCTCGGCCGCGGCGCGTCGGAGGTGGGTACGTCGACGACGACCGGCGACGGCGGCATGACACCGGAGGAGCGGGGTCACTCCAAGCACCTCGTCTACCAGTACCTGCCCAACCGCTACGGGATGAACCCCGACGACCTGCGCCGCGCGGATGCCATCGAGATCGTGCTCGGCCAGGGCGCCAAGCCGGGCGGCGGCGGCATGCTGCTGGGGCAGAAGGTCTCCGAGCGGGTCGCCGGGATGCGTGACCTCCCGCAGGGGATCGACCAGCGCTCGGCGTCGCGCCACCCCGACTGGACCGGCCCCGACGACCTGACCATCAAGATCAACGAGCTGCGCGAGATCACCGACTGGGAGAAGCCGATCTACGTCAAGGTCGGCGCCTCGCGCACCTACTACGACGTCAAGCTCGCGGTCCATGCCGGCGCCGACGTCGTCGTGGTCGACGGCATGCAGGGCGGCACCGCCGCCACCCAGGAGGTCTTCATCGAGCACGTCGGCATCCCGACGCTCGCGGCCGTCCCGCAGGCCGTGCAGGCACTGCAGGAGCTCGGCGTGCACAAGAGGCCCGACGGTGTGCAGCTCATCGTCTCCGGCGGCATCCGCAACGGCGCCGACGTGGCGAAGGCGCTGGCGCTGGGCGCCGACGCCGTGGCGATCGGCACCGCCGCGCTGATCGCGCTCGGCGACAACCACCCCCAGCACGAGGAGGCCTACCAGCGGCTCGGGTCGGCAGCCGGCTTCTACGACGACTTCCAGGACGGACAGGACCCCGCCGGCATCACCACCCAGGACCCCGACCTGCAGCAGGCGCTCGACCCGGTCGAGGGCGGGCGGCGGATCGCCAACTTCCTGCGCGTGCTCACCATGGAGGCCCAGACGGTCGCCCGGGCCTGCGGCAAGGCGCACGTCACCCACCTCGAGCCCGAGGACATGGTGGCCGTCTCCATCGAGGCGGCCGCGATGGCGCGAGTGCCGCTCGCCGGCACCAGCTGGATCCCGGGGCAGGGCGGGTCGTGACGATGCTCGACCCGGCCGACGTCGCGCCGCAGCCGTGGCGCAACGGGCGCGGGGTCACCCGCGAGCTGGCGACCGGGCCGGGGTGGCGGGTGAGCGTCGCCGACCTGACCGCGACCGGCCGGTTCTCCAGCTACCCGGGCACGAGCCGGCTCTTCACGCCGCTCGACGACGGCGTCGTGCTCGCCGTCGACGAAGCGCGCTGCGAGACCCGCCGGCACCGCCCGGTCGTCTTCGCGGGCGACGCGGAGGTCGAGCTGGTCGAGCTGGCCGCGCCCTCCCGGGCACTCAACGTGATCACCCGAGCCGACACGCCAGCCCCCGCCGTGCGCGTCGACGCGCTCGCCGCGGCCGCGCCCGTCGCGCCTCCGCCGCAGCTCTCCGTGCTGCTCGGCGACCACGTCGCCCACATCTGGCTCACCCCCACCCCAGCGACCACCCCAGCGACCCAGGAGGTCACCCCATGACCGGCCGGAACACCGGACCGAAGACCGTGATCATCGGTGGCGGGCTGATCGGGCTCTCGATCGCCCGGGC
>JAPSKJ010000453.1 GCA_031177735.1 Nocardioides sp. | reverse complement strand
GCGCGGTGGCCCTCGGCGACGAGCTCCTGGACCTGCTCCGCGAGCAGGTCGGTCTTGGCGGACCCGACGGCCTCGTGCGCACGGTCGACGAGCGCCGGGTCGAGCGCGAGCTGGCGCAGCTTGGTCAGCGCGCTGAAGATCGCCACCCGGTTGCGGTCGAAGTCGCTGACCAGGCCGAGGATGCGCTGCCGCTCCTTGGCGAGGTGGGCGTCGTAGAGCCTGCGGTGGCGCGGCGCGAGCGGCACGGCGACCACCTGCTCCTGCTTGGGCGGCAGGTCGGCGGCGACCAGCTCCTTGGTGCGGCGCAGCATGAACGGCTTGATCCGCCGCCGGAACCGCGCCAGCGCCCGCTCGTCGCCCTCCTGCTCGACCGGCTTCGCCACGTGCGTCTGGAACGAGCGCGGCCACGGGTAGAGGCCCGGCACGGTCAGCGACAGCAGCGCCCACAGCTCCATCAGCCGGTTCTCCAGCGGCGTGCCGGTCACGGCCAGGCGGAACGGCGCCTCGATCAGCCGGGCAGCGGCGTAGGTCTTGCTCTGGTGGTTCTTCACCTGGTGGGCCTCGTCGAGCACCAGCCCGGCCCAGCGCCGCCCCGCGAAGTCGTGCTGCCGCAGCCGCAGCACGGTGTACGTCGTCACCACGATGTCGGCCCGGGCGGCGGCCGCCTCCACGTCGTCGGTGCGGCTGGTCACCGTCGCCACGCGCAGGTCCGGTGTGTGCCGCTCCGCCTCGCCCAGCCAGGCCGTCACCACGCTGGTCGGTGCCACGACGAGGAACGGCCCGTCGGCGCCGCGGTCGACCGCGTGGGAGATCAGCGCGAGCACCTGCAGCGTCTTCCCGAGCCCCATGTCGTCGGCGAGGATGCCGCCGAGGCCGTGCTCCCACAGGAGGGCGAGCCACGCGAGGCCGTCGCGCTGGTAGGGGCGCAGCTCGGTGGCCAGACCGGTGGGCTCGGGTCGCGGGATCTCGACCAGGTCGCGCAGCGCCTGAGCGCGGGCCACCCAGGCGGAGGCCTGCTCATCGACGACCCCCAGCTCGGCCAGCTCCGCCCACACGCCGAGGTCGTGGGTGCCGACGCTGATCCGGCCGGGGTCGCTCTCGCGCAGCTCTGCCGCCGAGCGGACGACCTCGCGCAGCCGGTCGAGCTCCGGCCGGTCGGTGCGCACGTAGAGGCCGCTCGGCAGCACCAGGTGCTCCTGGCCCAGGGTGAGCGCGGCCAGCACCTCGGCGAGCGGCACCGACTCACCCTCGACGTCGATCGTGACGAGCAGGTCCAGCCAGTCGGAGAAGCCCGTGGCCTGGCCGGGCTCCCCGGCGCGGTCGGCCACCGTGAAGCTGAGCGTCGGCGCCTCCCGCGCCTCCCGGAAGTCCGGTCGCTGGACCTCTGCGACCTCGACGCCCTCGGTCTCCCGCAGGACCGCGAGGTCGTGGACGGCCAGAGCCAGCGCGTCCTGGTCGCGCACCTCGCCGATGCCCAGCAGGCCCGCGGGAACGCGCTCGGCGATCTGCCGCTCGGCGACCGGATCGCGCAGCAGCGCAAGGCTGTCGGTCGAGCGCAGCGGGAAGAGCCGCTCGGCGTAGCGCCACTCCCAGCGCAGGGTCGCCCGCACCGAGGACTGCCAGGTGACGGACACCCTCAGCACCGGTCGCGGCGGGTCGGGGATCGCCACCGAGCCGTCGGGAGAGGCGACGGGCAGCAGCCGGGCAAGCGGTCCGAGCAGGTCGTCGAGCTCCCCGGCCGCGGTGGTCGGGATGTCGACCGGCCCACCGGTGAGCAGGCGCCGCGCCGCGCGGGGGAGGGGCCGATCGGTGCGGGCGAGCCGCAGCGTCGTGCCGTCGACCACGGCGACGCTGTGGACCGGGTCGCCGAGTGGCACCACGTCGGTGCCGGACCGCAGCCGGCCGTCGAGGATCACACCCACGCTCACCCGGGTGCCGCTCTCACCAGCCACCACCTCGACCGCCACGGGCAGCGGCTCACGGCGGGGGTCGACGTCTCGCAGCGGGGGCCGGGCGAGGAGCGTGACGCCGGCCTCGGCCGCGGCGGCGACCCGCTCCACTGCCTGCTCGCCGAAGTCACCCAGTGACGGGCTGACCCCCGCCGACCAGTACGTCGCCTCCGGCAGCGCCTGGTAGAGCGGCAGCAAGGCCCGCACGTGCGGGCGGGCGACCTGCCCGCGCCCCTCCGCCGCCGGGAGCTCCCGCCAGTCGACGCCCGCCTTCACCCATGGCTGCTTCGCGCCTCGACGCAGCGGCCGGACGCGCACGGTGGGGCCCTGGCCGAACCGCCGCGCCTGCTCGAGAGCGAACTCCAGCGCGAGCGGGAGCTTGTCGTCGTCGGGGTGCAGGTCGGCGG
>JAPSKJ010000452.1 GCA_031177735.1 Nocardioides sp. | reverse complement strand
GAGACCGGCAGCCGCTTCCCGACCCTTCTCTACGACGCGGCCTGGTCGCGCGAGGAGACGCTGGTGCTCGTGCACCTGCGCGACCGCCTGCGGGCCGGGCTCGCCGGCGGTGACGCCCGGGTCTACATCGACCGCGACGACATCGTCGAGTACGTCGCCAGCTTCCGCCCCGCGCACGCCACCGACGAGGCGGGGGACGAGAAGCGCGCGCGCAACGCGGTGCTGAGCATCGTCAAGGCCGGACTGCTCATCGCCACGGCCGCCGAGGACCGCTACGAGATCAGCGAGGCCATCGAGCCGCTGCTCCCGCTGGAGCTGCTCCAGGAGCTGCTCGAGGCGCTCCGACGCGCCAACGGCACCGAGGTCCCGGGCGACGAGGACGAGGGGGCCGGCCTCTTCGCCGAGCCCGATCGGGCCGGTCCGGAGGGGGCGGTCGACGCCGAGCAGACCGCCGACACGGCGTTCGAGTGGGAGCAGTGAGATGAGCATCGACGAGATCGAGCAGCCGCTCGACGCCGGCGCCGACGGGCTCTTCGACGAGCAGGTCGTCGCCACCCCGACCGACGACACCGTCCAGTGGCGCGCCGCGCTGCTGCAGCTGGTCAACTGGGGCGGCTTCGGCGGTCTGACCACGGTGCCGCTGCGCGGCGACGCGACGATGATCTCCGGCGCCTCGGGCGTCGGCAAGAGCACCATCCTCGACGCCTACACCGCGCTGATGATGCCCTCCGACACGAAGTTCAACGGCGCGTCCAACGACGCCGTCGCGGGCCGGGCGCGCGGTGCCGGCCAGCGCAACCTGCTGTCCTACCTGCGCGGCGCGGTCGACGTGGTCGACGACCCCAAGACCGGGCGGCCGGTCGAGAAGCTGCTGCGCGGCAAGGGCTCCGACACCTGGGGCGCCGTGGCGATGACCTTCGTCAACGACCAGGGCGGGCGCTTCACCGCGCTGCGCACCTACTACGTGCCCCGCCGCGCCACCCGCTCCGGCGAGGTGCAGATGACGCTGCTGACCCACGAGGGTGCCCTGTCGCTGGACGCCCTCGAGGTCGCGGTGCCGGACCGCTTCCACGCCAACACGCTCAAGAAGCTCTATCCCGGCATCCGGGTGCACCGCACCTACGCGGAGTTCTCCGCCGTGCTCCACGCCCGGCTCGGCATCGGCGCCAACGGCGACGGCGCCAAGGCGCTGCGGCTGCTCGCCCGCATCCAGGCGGGCAACCAGGTGCGCAGCGTCGATGAGCTCTACAAGGAGATGGTGCTCGAGCGGCCGTCGACCTACGCCGCCGCCGATCGGGCGATCGAGCACTTCGACGACCTCGAGGCGGCGTACTCCGCGATGCGCACCGAGGAGCAGAAGCTCGAGCTGCTCGACCCGATCACCGGTCTGCACGAGCGCAAGCTGGCGGCGTCGCGGCGGCTGGCCGAGCTCGACGCGTACGGCGTCACCCTGGCCGGTGACACGCCGCTGCGGTTGTGGCTGCTGCGCACCCACCGCCGGCTCATCGAGGCCGCCGTCGCAGCCAACCGCGAGGCACGAGCCGCGACCGCGTCCGACCTGTCCGCAGCCACCTCGGCCGAGCGGTCGCTGCTCAGCGACCTGGAGGCCGCCAAGGACGCCCACCGGGCCGCCGGCGGTTCGAGCCTGCAGGCGATCGCCATGGCGGTCGAGCAGGAGCAGGTGGTCCGGGAGGACCGTCTCGGCCGGCGGGCCCTGCTCCAGGAGCGGCTGCTGCCGTTGATCGACGTCACCGACGCGCACGCCCCCGACGTCGACGCGGCCCTGATGTCGGCGGAGGCCTTCTCGGTCCTGCAGATGCACGCTCGGCAGTGGCTCTCCGGCTGCCAGCGCGAGCACGAGCGGCTGCGTCGTGAGCGCGACGCTGCACGCGACCGGCGCTACCCGATCCACGAGCGCCAACGCGAGCTGCGCCGCGAGCGCGCCTCCCTGGAGAGCCGTGCGGGGCGGGTGCCGGCCCGGATGCACGAGCTGCGCGCCGAGGTGGCCCGCGTCAGCGGACTGCCGGTCGAGGAGCTGCCGTTCGTCGCCGAGCTGATCGACGTCGCTCCCGAGGAGGCGCGCTGGCGCACCGCGATCGAGACGGTCCTCGGCGCGAGCGCTCGCACGATGCTCGTGCCGCTCGACCGGCTGGCCGACTTCTCCCGCGCCATCGACGGGCTCCGCCTGCGCGGCCGGCTGACCTTCGAGGGCGTCGAGCTCGACCTGCCCGATCGCGGGCCTGGTGACCCCGAGCGGGTGGCCGGCAAGCTGGTCTTCAAGGACTCCCCGTTCTCGGGCTGGGTGCAGGCGCACGTCACCGAGCCCGCTCGCAACGCGCTCTGCGTCGAGGACGCCGACG
>JAPSKJ010000451.1 GCA_031177735.1 Nocardioides sp. | reverse complement strand
AGCTGCTTGGCGAAGCCCATCAGTGCGCCAGCCCGCCGTGCCGGTCCACCAGCGGTGGCGTCGAGGACCACGGGAAGTCGATCCAGCGGTCGGTGCGTCGCCAGACGTAGTCGGCGTTGATCACCGTCCGCGGCTTCTCGTAGATCACCGCCGTGCGCGCCTCAGCGACGTGCCCTTCGCAGAACTGGTGCACGATCTCGAGGGTCTTGCCGGTGTCGGCGACGTCGTCGGCGATGAGCACCTTCAGGCCGGTCAGGTCGACCGCCGTCGGGGTGGGCGGCAGCATGATCGGGACCTCCAGGCGCTGGTCGACCCCGGTGTAGAACTCGACGTTGACCGCGGAGAGGTTCTTCACGTCCAACGCATAACCCAGGCCCATGCCGAGGCCGAGCCCTCCGCGGGCGATGGCGAGCACCATGTCGGGCTCGTAGCCGTCGTCGACCACCTGCTGCGCGATCGCGCGCACGGCGGTGCCGAACAGCTCGTAGGTCAGGACCTCACGAGGGGCATCAGTCACGCATCGGATTCTGGCACGTCCGCGAGCTCGGCCCGGACGGCCGCCATCGCCACGGCGGAGGGATAGCCCCGGCGGGCAAGCATCCCGATGAGCCTGCGGGCCTTGGTCTGGTCGTCGAGCCGGGCCATCGAGCGCAGCTTCTTGCGGACCAGCTCGCGTGCGGCCGCCTCCTCGTCGCCCGGGTCGATGTCGTCCAGCACCTCCCGCGCGACCTCGTCGGCGACGCCCTTGCGGCGCAGCTCCTGGGCGAGCGCGCGTCGGGCCAGGCGCCGGCCGCCGGTCGCACCGCGACTCGACACCCATGACCGTGCGAACGCCTCGTCGTCGACGAGCCCGACCTCCTCGAACCGGTCGAGCAGGCGGGTCGCCACATCCGTCGGGACGTTCTTCGCGGCCAGCTTGTCGGCCAGCTCCTTGCGGCTGCGGGCCTGACCGGTCAGCTGGTCGAGCAGGATCTTGCGTGCCACCGACTCGGGATCGGCCTCGGGCACAGCCGTGGCCGGGTCGTCGGGCGGCGGCGCGGACCGCGTCCACGCCGCCACGCCGAGAGCGACATCGCCGGACCAGGGGTCGTCCGGCGCGCCGTGGGCAGACTCAGAAGGCGTCGACACCGACCGGGTCCGGCAGCGCCGTGGTGTCGGCGTCGACCGTCGGGCCCACGCCGAGCTTCTCGAGGATCTTCTTCTCCAGCTCGTTGGCCAGATCGGGGTTGTCGCGCAGGAAGTTGCGTGCGTTCTCCTTGCCCTGGCCGAGCTGGTCACCCTCGTAGGTGAACCAGGCACCGGCCTTGCGGATCAGCCCGCACTCGACGCCGACGTCGATCAGGCCGCCCTCACGGCTGATGCCCTTGCCGTACATGATGTCGAACTCGGCCTGCTTGAACGGCGGGGCCACCTTGTTCTTGACGACCTTGACCCGGGTGCGGTTGCCGACCATGTCGGTGCCGTCCTTGAGGGTCTCGATGCGGCGCACGTCGAGGCGCACCGAGGCGTAGAACTTCAGCGCGCGACCACCGGTCGTCGTCTCCGGCGAGCCGAACATCACGCCGATCTTCTCGCGCAGCTGGTTGATGAAGATCGCGGTGGTCTTGGAGTTGTTGAGCGCTCCGGTCATCTTCCGCAGGGCCTGGCTCATCAGGCGCGCCTGCAGGCCGACGTGGCTGTCGCCCATCTCGCCCTCGATCTCCGCGCGCGGCACGAGGGCGGCCACGGAGTCGATGACGATCAGGTCGAGCGCGCCCGAGCGGATCAGCATGTCGGCGATCTCCAGCGCCTGCTCGCCGGAGTCGGGCTGCGAGACGAGCAGCGCATCGGTGTCGACACCGAGGGCCTTCGCATACTCCGGGTCGAGGGCGTGCTCGGCGTCGATGAACGCCACGATGCCGCCGGCACGCTGGGCGTTGGCCACCGCGTGCAGCGCGACCGTGGTCTTACCGGAGGACTCCGGACCGTAGATCTCCACGACGCGGCCGCGGGGCAGGCCGCCGAGGCCGAGGGCGATGTCGAGGGCGATGGCGCCCGTGGGGATCACTTCCAAGGGGGCGCGGGTCTCGTCACCGAGCCGCATCACCGAGCCCTTGCCGAACTGCTTCTCGATGTTGGCGAGGGCTGCGTCCAGAGCCTTCGCGCGGTCTCCTCCAGCCATGATGTTCCTTCCCGTGGAGCCGCTGGCTCCGGTCGTCTTGGTCGCTCTTCCTCGGTTCTTCGTCATCGAGGCTGGACGCTAGACGTGACCACCGACAGTGCCGCTCGGGCACCTGTGGACTGTGTCGGCCAGCGCGCCACCTGTGCACACAATCTAGCCCGAACAGGTGTTCGACGCAGCACCCGGCCGCGGCGTGTCGG
>JAPSKJ010000450.1 GCA_031177735.1 Nocardioides sp. | reverse complement strand
GCCAAGAACGTGAGCGAGCTCTCCGAGACCGACTGGGAGACCCTGCGTCACGAGCTCGGCAACCAGCGCCTGCTCGGCATGTCGCTCGACGCCGGCGGCCACCTCACCCACGGCTTCCGTCCGAACATCAGCGGCAAGATGTTCCACCAGCAGCAGTACGGCACCGACCCGGAGACCGGGCTGCTCGACTACGACGCCGTGCGCGCGAAGGCCCGCGAGTTCAAGCCGCTGGTGCTGGTCGCCGGCTACTCGGCGTACCCCCGACGCGTGAACTTCGCCAAGATGCGCGAGATCGCCGACGAGGTCGGCGCCACCTTGATGGTCGACATGGCGCACTTCGCCGGCCTGGTCGCCGGCAAGGTGTTCACCGGCGACGAGGACCCGGTGCCGCACGCCCACATCGTCACCACCACGACCCACAAGAGCCTGCGCGGCCCGCGCGGCGGCATGGTCCTGGCCACGGAGGAGTACGCCCCCAGCGTCGACCGCGGCTGCCCGATGGTGCTCGGCGGCCCGCTCTCGCACGTGATGGCCGCCAAGGCCGTCGCGCTCGCCGAAGCCCGCCGGCCGGAGTTCCAGACCTACGCCCAGAACGTCGCCGACAACGCCCAGACGCTGGCCGAGGGCTTCCTCAAGCGGGGCGCGAAGCTGGTCACCGGTGGCACCGACAACCACCTCGTGCTCCTCGACGTGACGAGCTTCGGACTCACCGGCCGCCAGGCGGAGTCCGCGCTGCTCGACGCGGGCGTGGTCACCAACCGCAACTCGGTGCCCGCCGACCCCAACGGCGCGTGGTACACCTCCGGCATCCGCCTCGGCACCCCGGCGCTCACCACCCGCGGCTTCGGCGCGGACGAGTTCGACCGGGTCGCAGAGCTGATCGTCGAGGTGCTCAGCAACACCACGGCCGGTACGACGTCGGCAGGTGCACCGTCCAAGGCGTCGTACGCGCTGGCCGACGGAGTCGCCGACAAGGTCAAGGCCGCCTCCGCCGAGCTGCTGGACAAGCACCCGCTCTACCCGGGGCTCGAGCTGGCCTGACCCCGCATCGGGGGCCATGACAGGCGCCCCGAATGGGTAGTGGGGCGCATGAGCGCTCACACCGACACGGCCGCCCAGCCGCCGGAGCAGGGGACCGGGAAGCCGCGCAGCCGCACGCACTACCTCTACATCGCGGTGATCGTCGCGGTGCTCCTCGGCATCGCGGTCGGGATCATCTGGCCGGACGCCGCCGTCCGGCTCAAGCCGTTGGGCGACGGGTTCGTCGCCCTCATCAAGATGATGATCCAGCCCGTCATCTTCTGCACGATCGTGATCGGGGTCGGCTCGGTCGCCAGCGCGGCGCGGGTGGGCAAGGTGGGTGGTCTCGCCCTGGTCTACTTCGTGGTGATGTCGACGGTCGCCCTGGCCATCGGCGTGGTCGTCGGCAACCTCCTCCACCCTGGCGACGGACTGCGCATCGACGAGAGCGCTGCCGAGGCCGGTGCCGCCCAGGCCGAGGAGGGGCACGGCAGCACCACGGAGTTCCTGCTCGGCATCATCCCGGACTCGCTGTTCTCCAGCCTGACCTCGGGTGAGGTGCTCGAGACACTGCTGGTCGCGCTGCTGTTCGGGTTCGCACTGCAGGCGATGGGCTCGGCGGGCGAGCCGATCCTCCGGACCGTCGGCTACGCGCAGCGCATCGTGTTCCGCGTGCTGGCCATGATCATGTGGGCCGCCCCGGTCGGCGCGTTCGGCGCCATCGCGGCGGTGGTGGGGGAGACCGGCGTCGACGCCCTGAAGAGCCTGGCCGTGCTCATGCTCGGCTTCTACGCCACCTGCCTGATCTTCGTCTTCGTCGTGCTCGGGCTGCTGCTCAAGCTCATCACCGGCGTCAGCGTGCTGCGGCTGTTCCGCTACCTCGGCCACGAGTTCCTGCTGATCCTCTCGACCTCCTCCAGCGAGTCCGCCCTGCCGCGGCTGATCGCCAAGATGGAGCACGCCGGCGTCGACAAGGCGACCGTCGGCGTGGTCGTCCCGACCGGCTACTCCTTCAACCTCGACGGCACGGCCATCTACCTGACCATGGCGTCGCTGTTCATCGCGGAGGCGCTCGGTGACCCGCTGAGCATCGGGGAGCAGATCTCGCTGCTGATCTTCATGATGATCGCCTCCAAGGGCGCCGCCGGCGTGACCGGCGCGGGCTTGGCGACGCTCGCCGGAGGCCTGAGCTCCCACCGCCCCGAGCTCCTCGACGGCGTCGGGCTCATCGTCGGGATCGACCGGTTCATGTCCGAGGCGCGAGCGCTGACCAACTTCGCCGGCAACTCGATCGCCACGGTCCTCATCGGGCACTGGACCGGCGGCCTGGACCGCTCCCGGATGGA